>NZ_JBDKXB010000007.1:0-157353 GCF_041197575.1 Thioalkalicoccus limnaeus
TGGTCAGCTACCGCGTCGAGGTCGGACGGCAGGATGGTGTCAGTCCGCGGGAGATCGTCGGCGCGATCGCCAACGAGACCGGGCTGGACGGGCGTTATATCGGCCGCATCACGATCCGTGATGACCATGCCTTCGTCGATTTGCCCGATCGGTTGCCGCCGGCGGTCTTCGAGCATCTGCAACGGATCCATGTCTGCGGCAAGCCGCTGCGGCCGACGCGTGCCGAAGGGGCGGACCGGGTCGGTGGGCGCGACGAGGGTCGGGGGCGCCGAGCGGCCCCGGCCCGGTTCGGCGGTGCCGGCAAGGGCGGGCGCACCGGAAGCCCACCTGGCGAGGGCTTCCGGTCTCGTCCGAAAAGGTCCGATTGACGGCCCCGGCGCGCGCTGCTCGGTCGGGTAGGGCCGCGTAAGCCCTGATCGATGGTGGCTCCGTCGGCGCCTGGCCCCGGCGCGCCGCGCCGGGAGCCCATGCTGGGCGGCTCGGCGGCGAGATCCTTATCGCTGGCGGTCGCGCTGGGGCCGTGCCGGGATGTTGGCAAACCCCGGGGCGGCCCGGCACTGCCTCGCGGTAACGCGGGCCGTCACCGCATCTTGGATTCAGATCAGGAACAGGGTGGCGAGACCCAGGAAGATGAAGAAGCCACCCGAGTCGGTGATGGCGGTGATCATGACCGAGCTGCCGAGCGCTGGGTCGCGGCCCAGCCGTTGGCGGATCAACGGGATCAGGACGCCGGCCGTCGCGGCGACCAGCAGCGTCAGCGTCATGGCCGCGGTCATGACGACGCCGAGCGCCGGGTTCTGATAGAGCCACCAGGCCATCAGGCCCACGAGTCCCCCCCAGAATAGGCCGTTGATCGTCGCGACGCCGAGTTCTTTCTTGAGCAGGCGGCGCAGCGCCGACGGTTGCACCTGACCCATCGCGATCGCGCGCACGATCATCGTGATCGTCTGATTGCCGGCGTTGCCGCCGATGCCGGCGATGATCGGCATCAGGGTCGCGAGTGCGACGAGCTTCTCGATCGAGTCCTCGAACAGTCCGATGACCCGCGAGGCGATGAAGGCGGTGACCAGGTTGATCGCGAGCCAGGCCCAGCGGTTCTTCACCGAGCGCATCACCGGGGCGAAGATGTCTTCTTCCTTGCGCAACCCGGCCTGGCTCAGGATCTCGGCTTCCGACTCCTCGCGGATGTAATCGACCATGTCGGCGACCGTCAGGCGCCCGATGACGCGCCGCTCGGCGTCGATGACCGGCACCGACACCAGGTCGTAACGCTCGAACGCATTGGCCGCGCCGCCGGCATCGTCCTCGGGGGCGAAACTGATCAGTGACTTGCTCTGCATGACCTGCGCGACCTCGGTCTCGGGGTCGCTGATCAGCAGCGATTCGAGCGTCAGGATGCCACGCAGACGATCCTCGCGATCGATCACGAAGATCTTGTCGGTGTGATCCGGCAGCGCGTCGAAGCGGCGCAGGTAACGCAGCACGACCTCCAGGGTCACGTCCTCGCGCACCGTGACCATGTCGAAGTCCATCAGCGAGCCGACCGTGCCCTCCGGGTAGGACATGGCCGCACGCACCTGCTGCTGTTCCTCGGTATCGAGCGACTCGAGAACGACCTCCATGACCTCCGGTGGCAGGTCGGGCGCCAGATCGGCCAGTTCGTCGGCGTCGAGGGTCTCGGCGGCCGCTTGCAGTTCGGCCGGGTCCATGTTGTCGATCAGGGTCTCGCGAACCGCGTCGGAGACCTCCAGCAGGATGTCGCCGTCCTTTTCGGCCTTGACCAGATCCCAGACGAACAGCCGGTCTTCGAGCGGCAGTGCCTCGAGGATCCACGCGATGTCGGCTGGGTGGAGGCGGTCGAGCTTGCGTCGAAGCCTGGCGATATGCTGCCGATGGACGATCGACTCTACCAGGTCGTGACGCGGCATCGTCTGGCGATGGACCAGATCCTCGACGAGTCGCTGGCGCGACAACAGTCGTTGGACATCGCGAAGGTGGCGGTGAACGGCATCCGGATCGCGTGGTTTCGACTGGCTCATGGGTGGCACTGGGGGTTGGTTGAGAGCGGAGACCAGGCGCGCACTCTACGGCCTTGCCGGCGCGCTGGCGAGTCCGAATCACGGGGCTCGAACATACTTCCATTCTCTCCAAAATGATGTATGATTTCCCGTTTATCCGCTCGCGGTTTTACCCTATCCGTCTCTGCAGGGCAGTCTATGGTCACGATTCGTTTGTCTCGCGGGGGGGCCAAGAAGCACCCCTTTTACCAGATCGTCGTCGCCGACATCCGCGCCAAGCGCGATGGCCGCTATATCGAGCGCATCGGCTTCTACAATCCTTGCGCAGTAGGCGGCGAGACCGAGTTGCGCCTCGATCGTGAGCGGGTCGAGCACTGGATCAAGCAGGGTGCCCAGCCGACCGAACGCGTCGCCCAGTTGCTGAAGCAGGCCAAGCGCGAGGGTCTGATTTCGGTCCCGTCGGCGGCTTGATCGGGACCGGCGCCCGCTTCGCTGCCTGGTGGTCGCTGTGGCTGTGCCGCCGGGTCGGGCCGGTGAGCGTCTGATCGTCGTTGGCCGTGTCGCGGGGCTGTTTGGCGTACAGGGCTGGATCAAGGTCTTCTCCGAGACCGATCCGCGCGAGAATATTCTAAGGTACGACCCCTGGGTGGTGGGAAGTGCCGAGGAGTCGTTCCGGGTGATCGAGGGGCGGCGCCACGGGAAGGGATTGATCGCTCGGCTGGCTGGTTGCGAGGATCGAGATCAGGCCGCGGCCTTGGTCGGGCGAGAGATCGCGGTTCGGCGCGACCAGTTGCCTCCGCCGCAGCCCGATGAGTTCTACTGGGTCGATCTCGAAGGCTTGGCCGTGGTCCATGTCAGTGGCCAGTCGCTCGGTCGCGTCGAACGGCTCTTCCCGACCGGCGCCAACGATGTGATCGTCGTGCATGGCGAGCGCGAGCGGTTGGTGCCCTTCGTCTGGGGCGATGTCGTCAAGGATGTCGATTTCGACGCGGGCGAGATCCTCGTCGACTGGGACCCCGACTTCTGACGATGCGCTTCGATGTCGTGACCCTGTTCCCCGATCTGTTCCGGGTCTGGGCCGAACAGGGTGTGACCGGTCGCGCCCTGACCCGTGGTCAGGCCATGCTGGGTCTTTGGAATCCGCGCGATTACGCCGAGGATGTCCATCGCACCGTCGATGACCGACCCTATGGCGGCGGCCCCGGGATGGTCATGAAGGTGGCCCCGTGGCGGGCCGCTGTGCAGGCCGCGCGATCTGGGAGCGGTGATCATCGCGTCGTGTACCTGACGCCCCAGGGGAGGCCGCTCGACCAAGCGGCGATCGGCGAGATCGCGAAGGCCCCTGGATGGGTCCTGATCGCCGGCCGTTACGAGGGAGCCGATGAACGCCTGATCGAAAGCTGTGTCGATGAGGAGTGGTCGATCGGGGATTACGTGTTGAGCGGCGGCGAACTGGCCGCGATGGTCGTGATGGACGCGGTGATTCGTTTGTTGCCGGGCGTCTTGGGCCATCGCGATTCGGCCCGCGAGGATTCGTATATGGACGGGCTATTGGATTGCCCCCATTACACGCGCCCCGAGGTCGTCGAAGGCCGAAGCGTCCCGGCCGTGCTCGTGAGCGGGGATCATGAGGCGATTCGCCGTTGGCGCTTGCAGCAGTCCCTCGGGCGCACCTGGCTGCGCCGTCCGGATCTGCTCGAACGCCGCGGTCTCAGCGACGCCGAGCGCGCGCTGCTAGAAGAATTCATCCAGGTGTATCGACGTCGAGCGCCGGATCAGAACAGGAGCGGATAGAGACATGAGCAACATCATCGAAGAACTCGAGAAGGAACAGATGGGCCGCGAGATCCCGGATTTCGTGCCCGGCGACACCGTTGTCGTCAGCGTCCGGGTCAAGGAGGGTGCCCGGGAACGGCTCCAGGCCTTCGAGGGCGTCGTCATCGCGAAACGCAACCGGGGGGTCAATTCGGCCTTCACGGTGCGCAAGATCTCCCACGGCGAGGGGGTCGAGCGCGTCTTCCAGACCTATAGTCCGACGATCGCCGACATCGAGGTCAAGCGCAAGGGCGACGTGCGCCGCGCCAAGCTCTACTATTTGCGCGATCGAAGCGGCAAGGCCGCCCGAATCAAAGAGAAGATCTAGCCACCGCGGGCGGCCGGCTGGATCGGCGCCCGCGCGAACGGTTGCCGAGATCGGCGTGGCGCCGAGCTTCTACTGGCATGATTACGAGACCTGGGGCAGCGATCCGCGCTGGGATCGGCCGGCCCAGTTTGCGGGTCAGCGCACCGATCTCGAACTGAACCCGGTCGGCGCGCCGTTGGTGGTCTATTGTCGGCCGGGCGACGACCGGTTGCCGGACCCGACGGCCTGCCTGATCACCGGGATCACGCCCTGGCGAGCGGCCCGCGACGGGATCATCGAGGCGCGGTTCGCCGACGCCATCCATCAGGAGTTGGCCCGCCCGGGCACCTGCGGAGTCGGCTACAACAGCCTGCGCTTCGATGACGAGGTGACCCGGCATCTCTTCTATCGCAACCTGATCGATCCCTACGGCCGCGAGTGGCGCCACCAGAACTCCCGTTGGGACCTGATCGATGCCCTGCGTCTGGCCCACGCGCTGCGCCCCGACGGCGTTGCCTGGCCCACGGATGACGAGGGTGTCTGCTCGTTCCGCCTCGAGGCGCTGACCGCGGCCAACGGCATCGAGCATGGCGACGCGCACGAGGCCCTGGCCGACGTGCGCGCGACCATCGCGCTGGCGGCACGCCTCAAGCGCTGCCAACCGCGTCTGTTCGACTACGCCCTGTCGCTGCGCGACAAGCGGCGAGTGCAGCGGATGCTGGCCATGGGTCGGCCGCTGCTGCACGTCTCGGCCCGGTACCCGGCCGCGCTGGGGTGCCTGGCCCCGGTCCTGCCGATCGCCCCGCATCCGACCAACGGCAATGGCACGCTCGTCTACGATCTGCGCTGGGATCCGGCGGAGTTTCTCGATCTGAGCCTCGACGAGATCAGTGCGCGACTCTTCACGCCGGCAATCGAGCGGCCGGAGGGCGCGGTGCGCGTGCCGGTCAAGACCGTGCATAGCAATCGATGCCCGATGCTCGCCCCGATGACGACGCTGACCCCCGAGGCCGCGGTGCGCTGGGCGATCGATCTGGAGCAGGTGGCCAGCCACGCACGGGCCTTGCAAGGCTCCAGTGCGGCCGGGTTTCGCCAGCGCGTCGCCGAGGCCTTCGGCACGAAGGCGGCGGTCACCGAGAGGGACCCGGAGCGGATGCTCTACAGCGGCGGCTTCTTCTCCGATGCCGATCGCCGCGAACTCGACCGGCTCCGCGGACTCCCGCCGCTGGAACTGGCGCGCGAATCGCCCAGGTTCGAGGATCCCCGCCTGCCGGAGATGCTGCTGCGCTATCGGGCCCGCAATTGGCCCGAGACCTTGACCGATGACGAGCGTGCCGACTGGGATGCCTATCGTTTCGCGTGCCTGACCGATCCGCCGCCGGGTGGTCTCGCGTTCGACCAGTATCGGCAACGCCTGCTCGAGCTGCGCGAGCTCCATGCCGAGGACCCGTCCCGGTGCGCCTTGCTCGATGAGTTGGACCAATGGGCTGAACACATCATGGATGCCGGGGACCAGTGAGAGGCCTGGAGCCATGGTTGGCTGGGCGATCTCGTTGGATGCCGAGCGACAGGTGCTGCCCGCGCTGCGCTTCGGTCGGACGCCGCCGTGGCCCAGCGGGTAGGGGCCTGATCCCGCTGGACACCGTGCAGCCGTGAAGGGGCTGAGAGCCGTTCGTCGCGCTCTGCCGTCCCCGGCAAACCGAAACCATGGACCGGGACCGAGATGGTCCCGGTGCGGTGGCGCGGCAGCGCTCGGAAGCCGCCTCTTCGAAGGATCATCTTTGCGAGGGGTTCGAGTCTCCGCCGTGGCGGTCGCCACTCCAGATGGTCACGGCGCGCTTCGTCAGTGGGGGTACCTCTTCGGCGCGATCCCAGTACAAGTAGAGCGCGGCGAGGTTCGTCAGGCTCCTCGCGACCAACGGATGATCGGGACCCAGGGTCCGTTCGCGGATCGCCAAGGATTGGCGAAACAGGGATTCGGCCTGGTCGTAGTGCGCCTCTTTGACCTGAACCCAGGCGAGGTTGTCCAAGGTGTTTGCTACCCTCGGATCCTCTGAACCCGTTACCTGCTCCTGGAAGGCCAGCGCGCGTTGATACTGGCGCTCGGCTTGCAAGAGCTCGCCTTGTATCAGGTACTCCATCGCGAGGTCGTTCACACGGGCCACGAGTCCCTGCGGATCCTGGTTGGCCGTTTGTTCGGCCCGGTGGACGGCCTGCTCGGCGAGAGCCAGCGCTTGGGGCGCACCGGCGTGCGCGGTCAATGGTGACACCAAAGCGCAAAGGAACAGAAGGATGATGGGTCTCGGCATGCTGGTGGCTCCTTGTGAAAGAGATTTGAAAAATGGGACTTGGGTGCGAGGGTGTCCGACCCGTCCAGTGGACAGGTCCGGGGCCGTCAAGGATGACTGGGTGTTCATTCAATCCTCCCACCGGCCATGGCCGGGGATCACGACATCGTGCTCGTTGTAGACGCCGTCGTTGGCCCGCCCATGGCAGCTGTCGCATTGGCTGAAGCTGCCGACCTCGGGGTTGCCGGTCACCAGGCGCAGTGGAATCTCATCGTGCTTCCTGACGAAATAACGGTTCTCGGTGATGCGCGGCCCGCCGCCGGCAGGATCGGGCATCTCGCCCAAGGCGGCCTTCGCGAAACTCCGAGAGCGTTTCTTGTCGGAGAAATCCGCCGCATTGGCCGACAGGTACCGGCCGATCGCCTCGCGGCTCTCGTCGGGAAGGGAGGCGTCATCGCCGAAGTGGTCGGCCAGGGCCGCGGGGGTCATGATGACATTCCACGACCGCGCCGGCAGCAGACCCGGCTGGTAGGCCATATGGCATGAGCCGCATTCCTCCGCGTAGAAGCTGTTGGTCACCGGGTCCACGTCGGCACGCGGCGTGGTGCTTCGGCGGTGTTCACGATGGTCGTCATCACTGATGGCGAGTCCGGTCGCAACGGCCGTCAGCAGGCCGACGGTCGTCAGCGTCAGGGTCAGCATGGTCTTGTTCATTGCTCGTGGTTCCGATTCATTGGGTACGGATGTAACTGATGAAGTCGTCTTTTTCGTCGGCCGTGCATTCGCGGCCGAGCGTCCATCGGCAGTTGCGCAGCAGCCATTTCTCGATCTTGGCCGGATCGGTGAGCCGCGCTGGTTCGACCGAAGGGGCCAAGGGCTTGATGACCTTACCGGTATTGACCTGTGAACCCGGCCGGGTCAGCTCGCGGCCGTGGCAGCTGACGCAACTGCGTGCCGGTGACCCATCGGCTTGGGGATACTCTTTGACCCAAGCGGCAGCGCCGGCCGCCGGATCTCCGGCCATCAACCAGGCCGACCAGGTCAGCAGGCCGGTCGTGACCAGCGCACTCGCGAGACGAGACCGGTTGGTCATTCGGGGTCCCTCCGCTTGTCGCCGGTGATCATCGCGCGGACCAGGTTCTCGCGATGGAGTAGGCTGGACGCGATGACCCCCGCCAGGTGCAGAAGGATCAGACCCAATGTGAGATTGGCGAGGACCTCGTGGACCTCCTCCAGGTTGTGGCCCCATGCGGCTGGCCAATCGCGGGTCAGTGGCGCCAGGGGCCCGGCCAGCTCCTGGGCTCCGTACAGGGCCAGGCCGGTGATTCCAGTCGCCGCGACCGCGGTCAGCAGGAGCACGATCATCGCGCCGCCGGCGGGGTTGTGACCGAGGTAGCGCGGCGCGCGCCCTTGAAAGGTGTCGGCAAAATACCGTCCGATCTGGCGTGGTCCGCGTACGAAGTCGCTGAAGCGAGCGTGCCGGGGGCCGGCGAAGCCCCACACGAGGCGTACGGCGATCAACGCGAGGACCAGGTAACCAGCCCAGACATGGAGGCTGAGCCAGTCGTCCTCGACGAGATAGGCGGTCGCGAAGCCGGCGACCAGTGACCAATGGAACAGCCGGACCAGCGGATCCCAGACGTGGATCCGGTCGGCCGCGGCGGGTTTTTCCGTCGCTTGCGCGACGGCGGTTCGTGCGAACATATCGATAGCTCCTGTGGTGCGATCAGGTCAGGGTTGACGGCGCAGCGAGGCGACGTGGGACCCAGGTTAACGACGTGGTGCTGACCGGACCCTGAGCGGGCTCGTCAGCGAATCGTCAGCGAAGCACCTGTCTAATGGCCGACATGATCAAACGACCCCAACCCCGAGCGCTGCGGATTGGCGCCTTGATCCTCGCGACGGCCCTCGCCGCGCCGGGGATCGAGGCACATCGGTTCGACCATCGCGAGGAAGACGAAGAACATGATCATGACCGGGCCCGTCAGGCCTTGATGCGCGGCGAGGTGCGGCCCTTGGCCGAGGTCTTGAGACAGGTCTCCGCGCGCGTGCCGGGCGAGGTGATCGCGGTCGAGTTCGAGCGCGAGAGGCGTGGCGCGGCGTCTCGCTGGGTCTACGAGGTGAAGCTGATTCGGCCCAATGGTCGCTTGATCGAGGTCTATGTCGACGCCGCGAGCGGCGAAATCCTGAAGAGCGAGGACGAGTGATGCGAATCCTCTTGGTCGAGGATGATGACCGTTTGGCCGACGGTGTGGCGGCGGCCCTCGCGGGTGCCGGCTTCGTCGTCGATCGTGAACGCGAGGGCGAGGCCGCCTGGTTCAAGGGCGACACGGAGCCGTACGCCGCCGTGATCCTCGATCTCGGGTTACCGGGGATGGATGGCTTGTCGATCCTGCGACGCTGGCGCGCCGGCGGTCAGCGGGTTCCGGTGCTGATCCTGACCGCGCGCGGCGATTGGCACGAACGCGTCGAAGGGATCGATGCCGGCGCTGACGACTACCTGCCGAAGCCGTTCCGTATGGAGGAACTGATCGCCCGATTGCGCGCGCTCGTGCGACGCGCCGCCGGCCAAGCGACAGCGGTGGTCACCCATGGCCCGATGGTGCTGGATACCAGGCGGATGACGGTCAGCGTCGACGGGGTGCCCATCCATCTGTCGCCGCAGGAATACCGGCTGGTCAACTATCTGATGCAGCATGCCGGGCGCGTCGTTTCCCAGCTCGAGCTGACTGAGCAGCTCTACGCGCAGGACTTCGAGCGCGACTCGAACGCGGTCGAGGTGCTGGTCGGGCGGGTCCGCCGCAAGCTCGGCATCGACCTGATCCAGACGCGCCGCGGTTTTGGTTATCTGATCGAAGCCGCCGAACCATGACGCGCCGGTCGCTGCGCGTTCGTCTCTGGATCAGCGCCGCCGTGTCGATCCTTCTGGCCGTGTTGATCGCCGGCTGGGGGCTCGTGGCCCTGTTCGAGCGCCACGTCGAACGGCGCCTCGGTGAGGAACTGCACCTTCATCTGAATCAGCTCGCCGCGGCCACGTCCTTGGCTCCGGATGGCGTCCTCGGGCTCGCGCGCGAGCCTCTCGACCCCCGTTTCGCTGAGCCCTTCAGCGGCCTCTATTGGCAGATCGATGCGCCGATCGGCGGTGTCGAGCAGGCCGGATGGCGGCGTTCGCGTTCCTTGTGGGATACGGTGCTGGCGTTGCCGACCGATCGCCTCGATTTCGGCGAGGTGCACACCCATCAGGTCCCGGGTCCGGCGGGGCAGACCTTGCTGGTGCAGGAACGGCGCCTGCTCTTGGCGGACGGCGCGACGGATCACCCGGTGCGCCTTGCCGTCGCCCTCGATCGCGCGGACCTGATAGCCGCGCGCAACGCCTTCGCGCGCGAGATGCAGCCCTATCTGGCGTTGATCGCATTGGCCTTCGTCGTCGCGACGGCCGCGCAGATCCAGACGGGGCTGGCACCGCTCGAGGCGGTGCGCCGTGGCGTCGAGGCGATCCGCTCCGGTCAGGCCCAGCGCCTTGCCGATCCGTATCCGGACGAGGTCATGCCGCTGATCACCGAGGTCAATGCCCTGTTGGTCGCTCGCGAACAGGCGGTCGCCAGGGCGCGGGCCTGGACCGCCGACTTGGCGCACGGTCTCAAGACCCCGCTCAGTGCCTTGACCGCCGACGCGCAACGGCTGCGCGAACAGGGGCACACGGCCCTGGCCGAGGATCTGGAACTGACGGCGCAGGTGATGCGCCGACGCATCGAGCGAGAGCTGATCCGCGCCCGGATCCGCACCGAGGCCCACCCAGGCCAAGCGAGCGCTGATGTCGAGGTGGTGCTTGCGCGCCTGCTGCGGACGCTGCAACGGATCCCCGGTGGCGCCGGTCTCGACTGGCACCTGGAGGCACCGACGAAGACGGTGGTGGCCATGCGGCCCGATGATCTGATGGAGCTCCTCGGCAACCTGTTGGAGAACGCTGCCCAATGGGCCGCACACCAGGTCCATGTCGTGGTCACGACCGGACGGCAGATCAGGATCCGGATCGGCGACGACGGCCCCGGGGTCCCGGCCGGGCAGCGACCGCAGCTCGGGAAGCGGGGTCTGCGGTTGGACGAGGGCCGCGCCGGCACCGGGCTCGGCTTGGCGATCGCTCAGGATATCGTCGAGGCCTACGGCGGGGAGTTGCGATTCGGTCAGGCTCCGATCGGGGGCCTCGAGGTCGAGCTCCGGCTCCCCGTCGCGGAGCGCGGCGCCGCTTAGCAGCGGGGTCGGAGCCCCGGCGAGGGGCATCATGCTCGATGCCGCCGCCGGTCGCGCGGCGGGACTCGATTTCGATTCTCGGTCAGGATGTCCGCTGAAGCAGCTTCCTCCTGAACTCTCCCATTCGGTCGGATCTTTGGCCCTTTGGGCCAAAGACCGACTCTGGCTCGAGGGGAGCGAGGGGATCGTCCGTTCGCCGCTCCGTTTGGTTCAGCGTGGCCGGATCCCGATCCGCCGCAGGATGGCCTTCTCGATCTCGACGAGCACCAAGACCGAGGATCCGGTCAGAAAGATCCAGCCCCAGGTTGCAGCGTCGAGCGGTGCGGTCTGGAACAGGGTCTGCATCGGGCTCGCGTAGGTAAAGGCGACTTGTAGAATCAGGATCGCGCCGATCGCGAACAGCACATACCGATTGCCGAACAGCCCCTGTCGGTTGAGCACCGGATCGAGGATGTAACGGGCGCTGAACAGATAGAAGATCTGGAACACGATCAGCGTGTTGACCGCGACGGTGCGGGCATGCTCGATGCTGGCCCCCTGTTCGAGCGACCAGAAGAACAGCGCGAAGGTGCCGGTCATCAGGATCACCGAGACGAACAGGATTCGCCACAGGAACAGCGGCGTCAGCACGGGTTCGTGGGAGTCGCGCGGCGGTCGGCGCATCACGCCGCGCTCGGGCGGCTCGAAGGCCAGCGCCAAGGCCAGCGTGACCGCGGTCACCATATTGACCCACAGGATCTGCACCGGCGTGATCGGCAATTGCGCGAAGCCGAACAGGATCGCGCCGATGATCATCAACGATTGGCCGCCATTGGTCGGCAGGATGAACAAGATCGCCTTCTTCAGGTTGTCGTAGACGGTTCGTCCTTCCTCGACCGCATGAGAGATCGACGCGAAGTTGTCGTCGGCGAGCACCATCTCGGATGCCTCCTTGGCGACCTCGGTGCCCTTGTTGCCCATCGCGATCCCGACATCGGCGCGCTTCAGGGCCGGGGCGTCGTTGACGCCGTCCCCGGTCATGGCCGCGATCTGCTCGCGCGCCTGCAAGGCACTGACGAGGCGCAGCTTGTGTTCCGGGCTGACGCGGGCGTACACGTCGATCTGGTCGACGCGTTCGCGCAACTCCTCGTCGGACATGGTCTCGAGCTCGGCGCCGGTCAGGGCATCCTTCGGGTTGGCGATCGCGAGCTGCTCGGCGATGGCCCGCGCGGTGGCCGCATGGTCACCGGTGATCATCTTGACCCGGATGCCGGCCTCGTGGCAGCGGGCGACGGCCGTGATGGCCTCCGGACGCGGTGGGTCGATGAGGCCGAGCAGACCGATCAGGGTCAGGTCGCCTTCGACATCGCCAAAGGTCAGCTCGGTCTTGTCGAGATCGACCGATTTGGTCGCCACGGCCAGGACCCGCTGACCCGCGGCCGCCAGCTCCTCGACGCGGTCGAGCCAGTGCTGGAGCAGCAGCGGGCCGACGCCGTCGGTCGCGCGCTGATTCGCGCACATCTCGAGGATCCGCTCCGGCGCCCCCTTGACGTAGACGAAGCCCTGGCCCTGGTGGCTGTGGTGCAGCGTCGCCATGAATTTGTGTTCGGACTCGAACGGGATCAGGTCGGTGCGCGGGAGTTCCTGGACGACGGTGGTCGAATCGAGTCCGCCCTTGATCGCGGCAACCAGCAGCGCGCCTTCCATCGGGTCGCCATTGACCCGCCAATCGTCGTCTTGCTGAGCGAGGCCGGAGTCGTTGCACAGCAGGATCGCGCGGAGGATCTCTTGCAGGTGCGGGTCCTGCTCGACGGCGTGATCGGCCTCGTCGAGCTGGATGCTGCCGTGCGGGTTGTAGCCGCTGCCGGTCAGCGTCAGTCGGTGCTCGGTCGTCTCGATCGTGCGCACCGTCATCTCGTTGCGGGTCAGGGTGCCTGTCTTGTCCGAGCAGATGACCCCGACGGTCCCCAGGGTCTCGACGGCGGGTAGGCGCCGGATGATCGCATTGCGCCCGGCCATCCGTCGGACGCCGATCGCGAGCGTGATGGTCATGATCGCCGGCAGGCCCTCGGGGATCGCGGCGACGGCGAGCCCGACGGCAGCCATGAACATCTCCGTGGCCGAGTAATCGCGCCACAGGGTGCCGAACGCGAAGGTCAGCGCGGCGATGGTCAGGATCGCCACCGTCAGCCACCGGCCGAACTGCGCGATCTGGCGCAGCAAGGGCGTCGTCAGCTGCTGGACGTCGGCGACCATCGCGCTGATGCGCCCGATCTCTGTCTCTGCGCCGGTCCCGACGACGACCCCGGTCGCCTGACCGCGCGTGACCAGGGTTCCCGAATAGACCATGTCGCGGCGATCGGCGAGCACCGTCTCGACCGAATGGGGGTCCGTTGTCTTCTCGACCGGCAACGACTCACCGGTCAGCGCCGATTCGTCGACCTCGAGGCCCTTGACCTTGATCAGCCGCAGGTCGGCCGGCACGCGATCGCCCGATTGCAGCGGTACCAGATCGCCAGGGACCAGGCCCTCGGCATCGATCTCGGTCCGCGTGCCCCCGCGGATCACCAGCGTGCGCGGCGACAGCATCTTGCGGATCGCCCGCAGCGCGTCCTCGGCCTTGCCTTCCTGGATGAAGCCGATCGCGGCATTGATCACGACGACGCCGAAGATGACGCCCGCGTCGAGCCAGTGCTGCATCAGCGCGACCACGATGCCGGCGGCGATCAGGACATAGATCAGGACGTTGTGGAACTGGGCCAGAAACCGCATCAGTGGGCTGCGCGCCTTGGTCTCGGGCAGCCGGTTGGCACCGTGGATCTCGCGGCGTCGCGCGACCTCGTCGGGGGGCAGGCCGGTATCGGGCGTCGTCAGGCGCTCCATGACCTCCGATACGGCCAGGCTATGCCATGGGGTGGCCGGATCCTGTGAGCCGTTGGTCCCGCCAGGCGGGGTCACGGCGGCCAACGACCGGCGGCGGAGCGCCCAGATCGCGGCGCCGACCACCAGGCCGGCCAGTGCAGCCAAGACTAGCCAGTCTCTGGCCTGAAGGGCCAGGGATCCGGTTAGTGTATCCAACATCTTGATTCTCCTATCGAAGTTCCGGTAAGGATGTGTCGCCAGTCCCCTGCGGTCCGGTGCCCTGGTCGGCGGGCTCGCCGAACACCAGTCATGTCGTTTCCTCGGCGCTGGCCCATCATCCTATGACAAGGTCCGTGGCAAAGCGAACCAGATCGACCACGCATCGCTTCGGTGTCGGCGGGATCGCGCCTCGTGTTCCTTCTCCCGGCGTCGACCGGGGACTCTTCCGATTGCGGATCGAACGAGGCCGCCTTATCTTGATCCCCATGAACAGGTATCAAGCCGATTTGTATCCACCCATCGAGCCCTACGCGACCCATCGTATCGCCGTCGATCCGCCCCATGAGATCCATGTCGAGGAGTGCGGACGCCGCGATGGCATTCCCGCGCTGTTTCTGCATGGCGGCCCGGGCGCCGGCTGCGAACCGGGGCATCGCCGTTTCTTCGACCCGGCGCGCTACCGAATCGTTCTGTTCGATCAGCGCGGTTGTGGCCGATCCCGCCCCCATGCGGAGTTGGCGGCGAACACCACCTGGGACCTGGTGTCGGACATCGAGCGGATCCGCCAGGTGCTCGGCATCGAACGGTGGCTGGTCTTCGGCGGGTCGTGGGGTTCGACGCTCGCGTTGGCCTACGCGCAGGCCCATCCGGAGCGCGTCGCGGCGCTGATCGTGCGCGGAGTCTTCCTGTGTCGGGACACCGAGATCCGCTGGTTCTACCAGGAAGGCGCCAACTGGGTCTTCCCCGATTGGTGGCGCGATTTCGTTGCACCGATCCCGGACGCCGAGCACGGCGACCTGCTCGCCGCCTATCACCAGCGATTGATCGGGCCGGACGAGTCGGTGCGTCTGGCCGCGGCTCAGGCCTGGTCCTTGTGGGAAGGCCGCACGGCGACCTTGATGCCGAACGCCGATGTCCAGGCCTACTTCGCCGACCCGCACGTGGCCCTGAGCCTCGCACGAATCGAGTGCCATTACTTCGTGAATCGGGCCTTTCTGGATCCCGACCAGTTGCTGCGCGACGCCCATCGGCTGGCCGATCTGCCGGGGGTCATCGTACAAGGGCGCTACGACATCATCTGCCCGGTCCGTTCGGCCTGGGAACTCCACCAGGCGTGGCCCGCCGCGCAGCTGGAACTGATCTCGGATGCCGGGCACGCGGCCTTCGAGCCCGGCATCCGGCGGGCGTTGGTCGCCGCGACCGACCGTTTCGCAACCGAGCTCGGATGATCGGCCTGATCCAGCGGGTGCGCCACGCCTCGGTCGAGGTCGACGGCGACCAGATCGCCGCCATCGAGCGGGGATTGCTGGTCCTGGTCGCCGTGCAGAGGGGCGATGAATCCAAGCACGCCGATCGGCTGCTCGAGCGACTGTTGGGCTATCGCGTCTTCCCCGATGCGCAAGACCGCATGAACCTGAGCCTTCGCGAGATCGGCGGTGGTCTGCTGCTGGTGCCCCAGTTCACGCTCGCGGCCGACACCAGGAAGGGCACGCGCGCCAGCTTCACGACGGCCGCCCCGCCGGCCGACGGGGCGCGGCTGTTCGACTACCTGGTGGCGCGCGCCCGCGAGGCGCATCCGCTGGTCGAGACCGGGCGTTTCGGCGCCGACATGCAGGTCTCCTTGACCAACGACGGTCCCGTCACCTTCTGGCTCGAGGGCTGACGGCGCCGCGAATGGTGATTTGCCGGGGGCACTAACGATTGCGTTCGGGCGGCGAGGAACCTTTGTCCGCGTCGGGAGCCGCCGGGGCGCGGGACGATCCGATGCCCGTACCTTGGTCGCGCGGGTGCGATGCAGCTGAGCGAGGAAGAAACGCCGATGCAGCCTGATGACGACCGCCGAGGCGTTTCGCTGGAGGGGCAGGGCGCCGCGTGGCGCGACGAGGACAGGGTGAAAGCGCGGACCGCCGCC
Organism: Thioalkalicoccus limnaeus; assembly: GCF_041197575.1. Lineage (NCBI taxonomy): Bacteria > Pseudomonadati > Pseudomonadota > Gammaproteobacteria > Chromatiales > Chromatiaceae > Thioalkalicoccus > Thioalkalicoccus limnaeus. The sequence continues at coordinate 15,652 of NZ_JBDKXB010000007.1, forward strand.
GTGCGCGGACGCGATCTTCTGCTCGTCCTGCTCGCGACGCTGGCCGTGCTGATCGTGTTTCGGACCACGATCGGGGTTCCGCAGACGACGGTCGGGTACCTGCTGACGATGATGCTGGTCCAGGCGGCGGTGCCGATGGCGGCGGTCTATCTGGTGATCGTGCGCGGGCGCGGCATCCCGTGGCGTGACATCGGGTTGAGGCCCGCACGCAGCGGCTGGTACCTGCGCGCGTTGGGGTTGGCGTTCGTCACGCTGCTGCTCGTCGGCGCGATCAATCTGGCCCTGCAAGCCATGATGGACCAGCCGCTCCACAACCCCCAGGTCGAGGTTCTCGCCCCGCTCGCTGTGTCACTGCCGTCCATCATCGCGGTGGCCCTCCTGGTCGCTGTCGTCTTCCCTTTCGTGGAGGAGGTCGTCTTCCGCGGCCTCCTCTACGTATGGCTGCGCCGCTTCAGCGTGCCCGTGGCCTATGTCGGCAGCGCCGCGCTCTTCGCGGCCGCGCATGGGATCCTCGTCCTGCTGCCGGCGCTGTTCGCCATCGGGCTCATCCTGGCGTGGACTTACGAGAAGAGCGATTCGCTCTGGCCGCCGATCCTGCTTCACGGGACTTTCAACGGCATCATGCTCATCCTGCTCTACGCCGCCATCGCCGCCGACGCGCCGCCCCTCTGAGGCGGTCCGGACGGCCCCCTTGTCCGTCGGGATATGCATGTTTCAGCGCGTTAGTGATTCAGTTTCACAGCTACACAGCCATCCGCGCCGCTGATTGTCGGGCTCGATATCCGATGAATCGGCTTTTTCCCAGGTCATGATCATTCCGCGGTCGTTGGGTCTATGAGCGCCGTGATCAGCGGACGATATCATGGTGGCCGCGCGGCGCCAGTTCGGTGGATGCTCGGGGACGGGCGCTTGATCTGGTCGTGGTGCTCTGTTAGCTTGTCGGGGCCTCATTCCTCATGGCTGGAGTCAGGCGGTCTATGGTGGTCCGTGCCGGTCCCTCCGCAACGCGAAACCGTGAACCCGGTCAGGCCCGGAAGGGAGCAGCCGCAGCGGTGGCAGCGTGTGCCGGGGTGCGGCGGGTGCGGACCGCCGCCCTGATCGGCCCGGGGCTTCGCCGTGCCGGTAACGACGCCATCGGTTACACTGGCGGCTCCTCATTGCGTAATCGCCCCCTGCGTCAGCCCGATCAACCCGATGTCCTACCAGGTTCTTGCACGTAAGTGGCGCCCCAAGACCTTTGCGGATCTGGTCGGGCAGGCCCATGTGGTCCGCGCTCTGACCAACGCGCTCGAGCGGGGCCAACTGCATCATGCGTATCTGTTTGCGGGCACCCGCGGGGTCGGCAAGACGACGCTGGCTCGCATCCTGTCGAAGGCCCTCAACTGCGAGAAAGGCGTGGGGCCGACGCCGTGCGGCGTCTGCGATGCCTGTCGTGAATTGGATCAGGGGCGGTTCATCGACTTGCTCGAGGTCGACGCAGCTTCCCGGACCAAGGTCGAGCAGACCCGCGAACTGCTCGACAACGTGCCCTTCGCGCCGGTCAAAGGTCGCTTCAAGGTGTACCTGATCGACGAGGTGCACATGTTCTCGGAGAAGAGCTTCAACGCCTTGTTGAAGACGCTCGAAGAACCGCCGCCGCACGTCAAGTTCCTGTTGGCCACGACCGACCCGCAGAAGCTGCCGGTCACCGTCTTGTCGCGTTGCCTGCAGTTCAACCTCAAACGGTTGTTGCCCGGTGAGATACAACAGCAGTTCGAACGGGTTCTGCGGTCGGAAGGGGTGGCCTTCGAACCGGCCGCGCTGACCTTGTTGGCGCATGCCGCGGATGGCAGCATGCGCGATGGCCTGAGCCTGCTCGATCAGGCGATCGCTTTCGGGGGAGGGCGGGTCGGTGATGCCGAGACGCGGGCCATGCTCGGTGTCGTCGGCCGTGATTGGCCGCTCGCGCTTGCCGCTGCCCTGGCTGCCGGGGACGGGCGCGAGCTGCTCGGCGAGATCGAGCAAATCGCCGAATTGGCTCCGGATTTCGGTGACCTGCTCAAGGATCTGTTGCGTGTCCTGCATCGGGTGGCTTTGATCCAGCAGATCCCCGGGATACTGCCCGACGAGGATCCGGACCGCGCGCGCATCCTCGAGTTGGCCGACAGGATGTCGCCCGAGGATTGCCAGCTGTTCTACCAGATCATCGCCACCGGGCAGACCGATCTGACGTTGGCGCCGGATCCGCGCAGCGGGTTCGAGATGGTGTTGCTGCGGGCTTTGGCCTTTCGGCCGGTCGAGCAGACGGTTCGGCCGCCGCCGGTTCACGCATCGCGGGCGGGCCGCACCGAACCTTCCACGCCGCCCGCCGGTGCGCGTTCGGCGAGGTCGGCGCGGGGCGTTCCAGAAGCGACCCCAGAAGCGACCAGGGCGGTCGAACCATCACCTGCCCCGGATGCTGGCCGGCCTTTTCGGGTTGCCGAGGCTGCGGCGGATGGTTACAGTCGCGTGGTCTTGGCCGACGGCGAGGACTGGCATCGTCTGATCGGTGAGCTGGGGCTGGGCGGTCTGGCCAGCGAGCTCGCGAGCCACTGCGAATTGCTCGCTTGGGACGGACAGGTATTGCGCCTGACGTTGGACGCGGCCTGTCAGCATGTGCGGGTGCCGAGCGCCGAAGAACGGTTGCGACTGGCCTTGCAGCAGGCACTCGGTCCAGATCTGCGGCTGGAGATCCGCGTCGGCGGTCCGGACCGCGAGACGCCGGCTCAGCGTCGGTCGCGGCTGGCCGGTGAACGACAGGCCGAGGCCGAGCGGACACTCCGGCAGGATCCGGTCGCGGAGCGGATCCGAACCCAGTTCGGCGCACAATGGGTGCCGGGTAGCATCAAGCCCTCCGGCTGAGAGATCGTGAAGAAACCGCCGCGAGTGGCCGCACGGCAGGTTCGATGCCCCACCTCTGGGCGGTCTTGGAGTGGCGAACTTAAGATAATGCGAGGTACAGAGCGTGAAAGCCGGATTAGGCAACATCCTGAAACAGGCGCAGAAGATGCAGGAGGAGCTGCAAAAGGCGCAAGAGCAATTGGCGCGTGAAGAGGTTGTCGGTGAATCCGGCGGCGGCCTGGTCCGGGTGACCATGACCGGTCGACACGAGGTCAAGCGCATCGAGATCGATCCATCGTTGCTTGCCGACGACAAGGAGATGCTCGAGGATCTCCTTGCCGCCGCCGTCAACGATTCGATCAAGCGGGTGGCCGAGAAGGCACAGGAAAACATGGCGGGACTGACCGCCGGGTTGCCGTTGCCGCCTGGGTTCAAGATGCCCTTCTGAAATCCAGTGACCGAACCGGCCCTGCTCGATCGCCTGATTGACGCCCTGCGGTGCCTGCCCGGGGTTGGTCCCAAGTCTGCCCAGCGTATCGCCTTTCATCTGTTGGAGCGGGATCCGGAGGGTGGTCGGCGACTCGCCCGAGTCCTGGCCGAGGCGCTCGATCGGATCAGCCGTTGTCGCCGCTGTCGCACCCTGTGCGAGAACGAGATTTGCGACCTCTGTGCGAATCCGCAGCGGGATCCATCGCTGTTGTGTGTCGTCGAGCAGCCATCGGGGATTCTCGCCATCGAGCAGGCCACCGATTTCCGTGGCCTGTATTTCGTGCTCGGTGGCCGACTCTCGCCGATCGATGGCATCGGGCCGGAGCAACTGGGTCTCGATCAGCTGCGGGCGCGTTTGAACGCTGGCGAGCTGGTCGAGCTGATTCTGGCGATCAGTCCGACCGTCGAAGGGGCGGCGACCGCGCAGTACATCGCGGCCCTCGCGGATGACGCCAAGGTCAATGTGACACGCATTGCCCATGGTGTGCCGCTCGGCGGTGACCTCGAGATGGTCGACGGCGGCACCTTGGCGCATGCCTTCGCCGGGCGCCGCGCGCTGTGACGGGCCGGGGTCGTCGGGCGAGATCGGGCGCATCCCGGTCCACGCCGGCCGCCTCCGATGGAGGTCGCAGACCGATCGTGGCGGTTCGGAAACGAGACGCGAGCCTCGAGGTGACCAGTCATGGCTGAAACCATCTTTTCCAAGATCGCCGCCGGCGAGGTGGCTGCCGACATCCTGTACGAAGACGAACGAGCGATCGCCTTTCGCGATGTCAATCCACAAGCGCCGGTGCATCTACTGGTGATTCCGCGCAAGGCGATTCCGACCCTGAACCAGGTCACGCCGGACGATGCGAGCCTGATCGGTCATCTGTTCCTGGTTGCTGCCAAGGTCGCCGCGCAGGAGGGGATTGCCGAGACCGGGTATCGCACCGTCGTCAATTGCAACGCCGGCGCAGGTCAGACCGTGTATCATTTGCACCTGCATGTCCTGGGGGGGCGGCCGATGCAATGGCCGCCGGGCTGACCGATCATCGGCAAGACCTGTGGTTCCCCGATGTCCTTGGTGGCCCGTGTCACTGCGGGAATTGGCAGTGCCGCGGGCGCGGTGCGTTCAGCTCCGCGTCCTGCTCGAGGGATCTTCACGGTCGGGTCCCGAGTTCGCTGGTCTGGCCCTCGCGTGATCGGCGGGCAGCGGGGGCTCCGCTTCGTGTGTTTCTGGATGGAGGCCTGATGGTTGGCGATGGCATCGAAAGCGGACAAGATGATCGATAATCGGCCGAGCGCATTCGAGCTCAAGTCGGGCGGTTTCACGCTGCCGATGATCCGATTGCTCGGCGATGATCTGGATGCGGTGGCGCATCAGCTTGGAACCAAGGTCGAACAGGCCCCGGATTTCTTTCGCAACACCCCGATCGTGATCGATCTCGGTGCGTTGCCGCCGGACGCGCAAGGCATCGACTTCCCGATGCTGGTGGGCCTTCTGCGCGGTTATGGTCTGATCCCGTTTGGCGTGCGGGGTGGATTGGAAAGGCACCATGCCGCGGCGCGGGCGATGGAGTTGGCGGTCCTCGGCGAGTCACGGGTCACCCGCGAGAAGCCGGCGGGCGCGCCGGCCCTGCCATCACGTCCGGCGCCGCGCACGCGACCGGCCGAGCCGGACGACGAGCCCGGCGACGAGTCGGTCGTGTCAGCGAGCTTCACCTTGATCACTCGGCCGATTCGGTCCGGGCAACGCATCCACGCGATGGGTGGCGACCTGTCGATCGTCGGGCCGGTCAGCTCCGGTGCCGAGTTGATGGCCGACGGCAATATCCATGTCTACGGCCCGTTGCGCGGGCGCGCGATGGCCGGGATGAACGGCAATCTGGAGGCGAGGATATTCTGTCTCGACCTGCAGGCCGAGCTTGTATCGATAGCCGGGCATTATCGGGTCAGCGAGAACATCCCGGCGACCTTGCGCGGTGTGACGGTGCAGATCTATCTCGATGGTCAGGCCTTGCGCATCGAACCCTTGTGATCGAGCCGCCGGCCCGCGCGCGACCGGGGTCGGCCCATCAATCCAGATCAACCTTTGCGTGTCCTGTTAACTCAAGGAGGGCCAGACGTTGGCCAGAATCATTGTTATTACCTCCGGCAAAGGCGGCGTCGGCAAGACCACCACCGCGGCGGCTTTTGCGATGGGGCTGGCCCAGCGCGGCCACAAGACGGCGGTTGTCGATTTCGATGTCGGCTTGCGGAATCTCGACCTCATCATGGGTTGCGAGCGGCGTGTCGTCTTCGACTTCGTCAATGTCATCAACGGCGAGGCCAACCTGAATCAGGCCTTGATCCGCGACAAGCGGTGCGATCAGCTCTTCGTGCTGCCCGCGTCTCAGACCCGCGACAAGGATGCCTTGACGAAGGATGGGGTCGGACAGGTCATCGATGAATTGTCCAAGACCTTCGACTATGTCGTCTGCGATTCGCCGGCGGGGATCGAGCATGGGGCCATGATGGCCATGTACTATGCCGACGATGCGATCGTCGTGACCAATCCGGAGGTCTCGTCGGTCCGCGACTCGGACCGCATGCTCGGGATCCTCTCGAGCAAATCGCGACGCGCCGAGGCCAACGAGGCGCCGATCGAGGAATTCCTGTTGCTGACCCGCTATGTACCGGAGCGGGTCGCACGCGGGGAGATGCTCAGCGTCGACGACGTGCAGGAGATCCTGTCCCTGAAGCTGATCGGCGTGATTCCCGAGTCGCAAGCGGTGCTCAATGCGTCGAACGCCGGCAATCCGGTGATCCTCGACAAGCACAGCCAGGCAGGCATGGCCTATTCGGATACTGTCGATCGTTACTTGGGTCAGGAACGGCCGCATCGCTTCCTGACGATCGAAAAGAAGGGTCTGTTGAGCCGCTGGTTCAAGGGGTGACACCATGGGATTGCTCGACTACTTTCGTGGCCAGCGCTCCAAGGGCAGTGCTGAACTCGCCAAAGAACGCTTGCAGATCCTGGTCGCCCACGATCGGGCCGAGCGCAGCCGTCCGCTGTATTTGCCGAAGCTGCAGCGCGAGATCCTCGAGGTGATCCGCAAGTATGTCGCGGTCGACATGGATGCGATCTCGGTCAACTATGAACAGGACGAGGATCGCGAGGTTCTCGAGGTCAATGTCGTCCTGCCCGATGCGGTCGATCAGCGATCCTGAGCCGGGCCTCTCAGGTCCCGGGGCACGAGCTGCACGTGGTGAAGGGCCTGCCGCGTCGGGTTTTGCCCGCCTTTTCGAGGATGGAGCTTGAAGGCGTGTTGGCGTCGCCCCAATTCGCGACACAACCCCATAAGCGACCGGAGAAAAGACGATGCGGATGGACAAACTGACCAGCAAGTTCCAGTTGGCGCTGGCCGAGGCGCAAAGCCTCGCGGTCGGACGGGATCACCAGTTCATCGAACCCGTGCATCTGATGGTGGCGCTGCTCGATCAGGAGGGCGGCGCGGTCCGCCACCTGCTGGCGCGGGCCGATGTCAATGTCAACCAGTTGCGCTCGCGACTCGGCGAGATCCTCGATCGGCTGCCGCAGGTCGAGGGCACCGGTGGCGATGTCCTGGTCGGCAAGGACCTCGGGCGTCTGTTGAACCTGACCGACAAGTTCGCGCAGCAGCGCAAGGACCAGTTCATTCCGTCGGAGTTGTTCGTGTTGGCCGCGCTCGAGGATCGCGGCGAGCTCGGCCAGGCGTTGCGCCAGGCCGGTGCCGCGAAGGGCCCGCTCGAGCAGGCCGTCGACGCGGCACGCGGCGGCCAGGCGGTCGAGGATCCGAACGCCGAAGAGACCCGCCAGGCGCTCCAGCGCTACAGCATCGATCTGACCGAGCGGGCCGAGCAGGGCAAGCTCGATCCGGTCATCGGCCGTGACGACGAGATTCGCCGCACGATCCAGGTCCTGCAGCGGCGGACCAAGAACAACCCGGTGCTGATCGGCGAGCCCGGCGTCGGCAAGACCGCGATCGTCGAAGGGCTGGCGCAGCGCATCGTCAACGGCGAGGTGCCCGAAGGGCTCAAGACGAAACGCTTGCTGGCGCTCGACATGGCCGCGCTGATCGCCGGGGCCAAGTATCGCGGCGAGTTCGAGGAACGGCTGAAGGCGGTGCTCAACGAGGTCGCGCGCGAAGAAGGGCAGGTGATCCTGTTCATCGACGAGTTGCACACGATGGTCGGCGCCGGCAAGGCCGAGGGCGCGATGGATGCGGGCAACATGCTCAAACCCGCGCTCGCCCGCGGCGAGCTGCACTGCATCGGCGCGACGACGCTCGATGAGTATCGCAAGTACGTCGAGAAGGACGCGGCGCTCGAGCGGCGCTTCCAGAAGGTGCTCGTCGATGAACCGAACGTCGAGGACACGATCGCGATCCTGCGCGGCCTCAAGGAACGCTATGCGGCCCACCACGAGGTCAAGATCACGGACCCGGCCATCGTCGCCGCGGCGATCCTCTCGCATCGCTACATCACCGACCGTCAGCTCCCGGACAAGGCGATCGACCTGATCGACGAGGCCGCGGCCCATATCAAGGTCGAGATCGACTCGATGCCCGAGGAGATGGATCGGCTCGACCGCCGCCGGATCCAGCTCAAGGTCGAGCAGGAGGCGATGAAGAAGGAGACCGACGAGGCCTCGAAGAAGCGCCTCGCCGATCTCGAGGGCGAGATCGCCCGCGTGGAGCGCGAGTTCTCGGACCTCGAGGAGATCTGGAAGGCCGAGAAGGCTGCCGTTCAGAACAGAGCCCGCATCGAGAAGGAGCTCGAACGAGCGCGGTTCGAGAGCGATGCCGCGCACCGCGCCGGCGATCTGACGCGGGTGTCCGAGCTGCAATATGGCCGTATCCCCGAGCTCGAGAAGCAACTCGCGGCAGCTGATCAGGCCGATCAGGGCGAGATGCGGCTGCTGCGCGACGAGGTCACGGCCGAGGAGATTGCCGAGATCGTCTCCAAGTGGACCGGCATCCCGGTCGCGCGGATGCTCGAGGGCGAACGCGACAAGCTGCTGCGGATGGAGGAGGCCCTCGAACGACGGGTCGTCGGCCAGCAGGAGGCGCTGCGCGCCGTCAGCGATGCGATCCGCCGCTCGCGGGCGGGGCTGGCCGATCCGTCGCGGCCGATCGGTTCGTTTCTGTTCCTCGGCCCGACCGGCGTCGGCAAGACCGAGCTGTGCAAGGCACTGGCCGAGTTCCTGTTCGATACCGAAGAGGCGATGGTTCGGATCGACATGTCCGAGTTCATGGAGAAGCACTCGGTCGCGCGCCTGATCGGCGCCCCGCCCGGCTACGTCGGCTACGAGGAGGGTGGTTACCTGACCGAGGCGATCCGCCGACGGCCCTACAGCCTGATCCTGCTCGACGAGGTCGAGAAGGCCCATCCCGATGTCTTCAACGTCCTGCTCCAGGTGCTCGATGACGGCCGCCTGACCGATGGCCAGGGGCGTACCGTCGATTTTCGCAATGCGGTCGTCGTCATGACCTCGAACTTGGGCTCGGAGGTGATCCAGCAGCTCGCTGGCGAGGCCAATTACGCGCGGATGAAGGAGTCGGTCATGGAGATCGTCCGCCATGCCTTCCGGCCCGAGTTCATCAACCGGCTCGATGAGATCGTCGTCTTCCATCCGCTGCAGCCGGCGCAGATCCGAGCGATCGCCCAGATTCAGATTCGCTATCTGCAACAGCGATTGGCCGATCGCGAGATGCGCCTGGAGATCAGTGATGCCGCGCTCGACCACCTCGGCAAGGCCGGGTTCGATCCGGTCTATGGGGCGCGACCGCTGAAACGGGCGATTCGGGCCCAGCTCGAGAATCCGTTCGCGCAGGCGATCCTCGCCGGGCGCTTCGGGCCCGGTGACATCGTCCAGGTCACCCAGGGCCCGGACGGCGAGCTGCTGTTCGATCGTGTCGTCGAGGGGGAGCTCGTTTGAGAGGTGGCCGTTGGCGCGTCGCCACGGTGGGGCGCCCGCCGCCAGGTCGCGCGGGCGCCTTGGCCTCGTTCGAACGTGCAAATTCCTGACCACAACATTAAACTCTGCCGTCTCGTGGTCAGTCGTCGTCCTTTGACCGGCCTCGCTTCCAAACCGCACCCACCAACGGATCTCGAACTTTTGCAATGGGGAAGTGTCAATGCAATCGGGCTCAGGGACGCCTGTCAACTGGGTCGGCCTGAATGTCTGATAGGCAGGTCGATCAGGAGCTTGTGGCGCGGGCGCAACTTGGAGACAAGCGTGCCTTCGACCTGTTGGTACTCAAGTATCAGCAGAAGGTCGGCAGTCTCATTGGACGTTATATTCGCGATTCCACTGAGGTCCTCGATGTCACGCAGGAGGCCTTCCTGAAGGCCTACCGTGCGTTGCCCGGTTTTCGTGGCGAGAGTGCCTTCTACACCTGGTTGTATCGCATTGCGATCAATACGGTGAAGAATTACATGGTCGCCCAGGGACGGCGTCCGCCGGGAGAAGATGTCGATGCCGAGGTTGCCGAGCAGATGGATATGGGCGCGCGGCTGCGCGAGAACGCAACCCCCGAGCGCGAGTTGTTGACCGAAGAGATAGCCCAAACGGTGCAGCAGGCCCTCGATGATCTGCCTGACGATCTACGCACGGCCATCGTGTTGCGCGAGTTGGAAGGGCTGAGTTACGAGGAGATTGCGGTGGCGATGGAATGCCCGATCGGTACCGTGCGCTCGCGGATCTTCCGGGCCCGCGAGGCGATCGACAAACGGCTCAGACCTTTGCTGAACCCATGATTCCCGGGTAGGTTCCACGATGAGAGACGATCAGACACAACAACTCTCGGCCTTGATCGACGGCGAGCTCGGCCCGAGGTCCATGGTCTCGCTGTTGGATGCGATCGAAAGCGACCCGGACCTGGCCGCACGCTGGGAGCGCTATCACCTGATCTCCGCGGTGCTGCATCGGGAAAGGGTCCGGGATGCGTACCGCGGCGTCGCGGATGCCGTTTCGGTGCGGCTGGCCCAGGAGGCGACGGTGCTCGCACCCGAAGCGAGCCGAAGTCAGCGGCGCAGGCCTTCGATGGCACGGTTCGCTCCGTTCGTCGGTGCCGGTCTGGCCGCGTCGGCGGCATTCTTGGCGGTGTTTGCAGTGCCGACCTTTTTCGATTTCGGCAGTGGACCCGAGGGGCCACCGGGGAGTCGGGTCGCGGTCTCGGAACCGGCGCCGACCCCGCCGTTCTCGTTGGTGCAGGGCGGTCCGCGCTGGCATGTCAGCGAGCCGGAGTTGGAGACCAAGCTCGATCGGTTCCTCGTGACCCATCAGGAATACGCCCCGACCGCGGGGATCAAGGGTCTGCTTCCGTATGCGACCTTCGTTGGCTATGAAGCCGCTCGCTGATCCCCGCTCCCTCGTCTGGATCCTGGCGGCCTGCCTGATGCCCTGGATGGCGACTGGCCTGGCGGCGGCACCGCCGAACTCGGCAGCCAGTCAACTGCAGCGTATGGCCGATGCGGTCAACTCGTTGAGTTTCGAAGGCACGCTCGTCTATCTGCACAAGAATCGTCTCGAGACGCTCCATATCCGCCATTCGATCGAGGACGGGCAGGTCCGCGAGCGCTTGATCTCGATGACCGGTCCCGTGCGGGCCGTGACGCGCGAGGATGACGAGGTGACCTGCGTGCTGCCGAACAGCCAGACGATCTCCGTCAGGCGGCACGGGGTGACTCATGATCTGCTGCGATCCCGGGCCCTCGATCCGGATCTGCTCGGCCACCACTATCAGGTCCATGGGCTGGGGGCTGCCCGTGTCGCGGGTCGCGAGACCGAGGTCGTTGGGCTGGTCCCGCGCGATGACTTGCGCTATGGCTACCGCTTCTATCTCGACCGCGAGACCGGCCTGCCGCTGAAGACCGACCTGATGGGGGCGGAGGCCGAACCGATCGAGCAGATCATGTTCACATCGCTGCAATTGACGCACGACGACGCGTCGGGCAACCCGGTGACGTCCCGTTCGACCGGCCCACGTCATAAGCCTTGGTCGGCGATCGCGGCGGAGACGCACTGGCGTTTTGCGCAGATGCCCGACGGCTTCGAATTGCTGATGCACAAGGCCGCGACACAGCCCGCCAATGGCCCGGCCGAGCCCGAGCACTTCCTGTTGTCGGATGGCTTGGCGGCGGTGTCGGTCTACATCGAACCCGACTCGGGCGGGGGGCTCTTAGGCGAGACCCGGATCGGTGCGATCCATGCCGCGGGAGGGCGGATCGCCGGTTACCATGTTACCGTCGTCGGTGAAGTTCCCGCGGCGACCGTGGCCATGTTCCTCGCGTCGCTCGAATACATCGGTGAGGACGTGCGATGATCGAACAAACGGGCCGGGTCGTGCGGCGAGATGGTGACGTGGCCGAGATCGAGACCGAACGTCGCACCAGTTGCGGTCATTGTTCGGTCAATACCGGTTGCGGAATCGCGTTGCTCGACCGGTTCCTCGGGCGTCGTCGACAGTGTCTCATGGTGTTGAATCCAATCGGCGCTGAACTCGGGCAGCGTGTCGTCATCGGGATCCCGGAAGCCTCTCTGCTGTCGGCCTCGGTAGCGGCCTACCTGGCGCCGATCCTCGCGTTGATCGGCGGCGCCTTGGTCGCGCAGTGGCTTGCCGGGTGGATCGGGGCCGGCGGCGGCGAGACGATCGGCGTCCTGGGTGGTCTGTTGGGTCTGGTCGCGGGGCTCGCCTGGCTCGCGCATTTCAGCCGCCAACACGCTGGCGACCCGCGGTATCGGGCCGTGATTCTGCGGCTGGATCGGGATGGGTCCAGTATCCCGCAGATCGTGTCCCTCGACCTGAGTGCCACCGGACCGAAAGGTCCCTGAGAGCCGCTCGTGTCACGGCAAACCTTGGAGAGTCTATGTCCAGCATTCGTCTGCCGGTAGCGCTTCTGGTCGCTGCCCTCCTTGTCCTTCTCGCCCCGTTCGGTGTCGCGGCGCGCGGTTTGCCGGCCTTCACCGACCTGATCGAACAGAACGGCCCGGCGGTCGTCAACATCAGCACCCAGCAGATCCACGGGGGTGCGCCGACGATGCAGTTCGCGATCCCGGATCTGCCCGAAGACAGTCCCTTCTACGACCTGTTCCGGCGATTCTTCGGCGAGGAGGGTGAGCTTCATGGCGAGCAGATCCCTTCCAGGTCGTTGGGGTCGGGTTTCATCATCTCGAGCGATGGGGACGTCTTGACGAATGCCCATGTCGTCGATGGGGCGACCGAGATCATCGTGCGGACCAGCGATCGCCGCGAGTTCGTCGCGACCGTGGTCGGCAGCGACAAGCGCAGCGATATCGCGCTCTTGAAGATCGACGGCGAGGATCTGCCCTTCGTGAGGTTGGGTTCCTCCGATGATCTCAAGGTCGGCGAATGGGTTCTGGCGATCGGTTCGCCGTTCGGTTTCGAGCATTCGGCCACGGCCGGCATCGTCAGCGCCAAAGGCCGCAACCTGCCCAGCGACAACTATGTTCCCTTCATCCAGACCGACGTCGCGATCAATCCGGGCAATTCCGGCGGTCCGCTGTTCAATCTCGACGGCGAGGTCGTCGGCGTCATCTCGCAGATCTACAGTCGCACCGGCGGGTTCATGGGCTTGTCCTTCGCGATCCCGATCGATGTGGTCATGGACGTCGTGCATCAGCTGAAGACGAAGGGGCATGTCAGCCGGGGATGGCTGGGGGTGCTGATCCAGGACGTCACGCGCGAGCTGGCCGAAACCTTCGGTATGCCGCAACCGAGGGGGGCCTTGATCGCGCAAGTGCTGCCGGACGGTCCGGCGGCCCAATCGGGTCTCAAGGCCGGCGACATCATTCTGCGTTTCAACGGCATCGATGTGCCGACGTCGAGCGCATTGCCGCCGATCGTCGGGGCGAGCTCCGTCGATGCGACCGCGGAGGTCGAGGTGTTGCGTGATGGCGAGATCGTGCGGATTCAGGTCGTCCTCGGTGAGCTGCCCGACGAGGATGCCCTGGCGCAGACCGGCCGGCCGACACAGCCACCCCAGGCGACGGCGAATCGTATCGGACTGATCGTCAGCGACCTGTCTGCCGAGCAGCGTGCCGAGTTCGGCGTCGAACAGGGCGGCGTGCAGGTCGACAGTCTCGCGAACGGCGAGGCGGAGCGCGTCGGTATCCGGGTGGGGGACTTGATCCTCGCGATCAACAATCAGCCGATCGAATCGGCGGCGCAATTCAACGAGTATCTGGCTGGTCTCGAAGCGGGTCGATCGGTTGCCCTGTGGGTGCAGCGCGGTGACGGTCGTCTGTTCTACGCGATCCGTTTGCCGGAGAACCCGCGTTAGCCAGCTGGCATCCTGATCAGGCCGCTGCGGTCGTCGTTTCTGTCCGCCGCCGCAGCGGCCCCATGCTCCCGACCTCGGCCAGCCATGCGCTGTGCATCAGGCCCTGATGCCCGTGCCGGTGGCCCGACAACAGGGTGCCAGCGTCTCTCCGTCACCGGAGAGAGGCCCGCGCACTCGGTGATTTTAACCTTGGAATTCCGGCTTCTGGTATGATCCGAGATTGCTTGGGTCTCGCTCGAGACGATCGGCCGAGGCGTTGTCGGCTCCCGTCTCGTGACCGGCGCTAGGACCGTCGGTTGCACCAGTCCCCGCATGGCATGGTCGCGACACGCTTTGAAGACATCCTTGTCGGTGGGGCGTCGACGCCCCTGTCGTCGGCGGTCGCGTCCATGACAGGCCAAGACTGTCGCGACGAGCGATACCCGTGATACCGGAAACAGGGGTCGCGGTCCGTCTGCGCGACACCGAGCCGAAACCAGCCGACGCGCTACCCGCAACGCACGTGCATGAGAGTCGATAGAGACCGATGGCCGATCTCGATCATATCCGTAACTTCTCCATCATCGCCCATATCGACCACGGCAAGTCGACGATTGCGGACCGATTCATCCAGTTGTGCGGTTCACTGACCGACCGTGAGATGTCGGCGCAGGTCCTCGACTCGATGGACCTCGAGCGGGAGCGCGGCATTACGATCAAGGCACAGAGCGTAACCCTCGACTATCAGGCCCGCAATGGCGAGGTCTACCAGCTCAATTTTATCGATACCCCGGGTCACGTCGATTTCTCGTACGAGGTGTCGCGCTCGTTGGCGGCCTGCGAGGGGGCGCTATTGGTCGTCGACGCAGCACAAGGTGTCGAGGCCCAGAGCGTCGCGAATTGCTACACCGCGATCGAGCAGGGCCTCGAGGTCCTGCCGGTCTTGAACAAGATCGATCTTCCGTCGGCGGAGCCCGAGCGCGTGATCAAGGAGATCGAAGAGATCATCGGCCTGGAGGCCCATGACGCGCTGCACGTCAGCGCCAAGACCGGCGTCGGCATTCCGGATCTGCTCGAGGCCCTGGTCGCGCGAATCCCACCGCCCCAAGGCGATGTGTCCGCGCCGCTCCAGGCCCTGATCATCGATTCCTGGTTCGACCCCTATGTCGGCGTCGTGTCGCTGGTGCGGGTCATGAACGGCGAGGTCCGGCCGCGCGACAAGATCCAGATCCTGTCGACGGGTCGGACCCATCAGGTCGACAACGTCGGGGTCTTCACGCCGAAGAAGCTGGAGCGAAAGTGCCTGAGCACCGGAGAGGTCGGTTACCTGATCGCCGGGATCAAGGAAATCGACGGCGCGCCGGTCGGGGATACGATCGTCCGTGCCGATCGTCCAGCGCCGAAGCTGGCCGGTTTCAAGCAGATGCAGCCACGGGTCTTCGCCGGCCTCTATCCGACCGATTCCGATGCGTACGAGGAACTGCGCGAGGCGCTGAGCAAGTTGCGGCTCAACGACGCCTCGCTTTTCTATGAGCCCGAGACCTCGCAGGCACTCGGTTTCGGGTTTCGCTGTGGCTTTCTCGGCATGCTCCATATGGAGATCGTCCAGGAGCGGCTCGAGCGCGAATACGATCTCGACCTGATCACGACGGCCCCGACCGTGATCTACGAGGTGCAGCGGTCCAACGGCGAGGTCATCCCGGTCGACAATCCCGCGAACCTGCCCGAACTCAGCCAGATCGCCGAGATCCGCGAGCCGATCATCGAGGCGCATGTGCTGGTCCCGCAAGATTATCTGGGGGCCGTGATTGGCCTCTGCATCGAGAAGCGCGGGGTCCAGAAGCAGATCCAATACCTCGGTGGCCAGGTCCAGGTGACCTATGAGTTGCCGTTGAGCGAGGTGGTGCTCGACTTCTTCGACCGATTGAAGTCGGTAAGCCGCGGGTTCGCGTCCTTCGAGTACGAATTCAAACGCTTCCAGAAGGCGAGTCTGGTCAAGCTCGATATCCTGATCAACGGCGAGGCCGTCGATGCCTTGTCGATGATCGTACACCGTGATCACGCCCAAACCCGCGGTCGCGAACTGACCGAACGCATGAAGAACCTGATCCCGCGCCAGATGTTCGAGGTGGCGATACAGGCCGCGATCGGTAGCAAGATCATCGCGCGCACGACGGTCAAGGCCCTGCGCAAGAATGTCACGGCCAAATGTTACGGCGGTGATGTGACCCGTAAACGCAAACTGCTCGAGAAGCAAAAGGCCGGCAAACGACGGATGAAGCAGGTCGGGCGGGTCGAGATCCCGCAACAGGCCTTCCTCGCCGTTTTGCAGGTCGATAAGGACAACTAGGAACCTGTTCCATGCATTTTGATTTTCCAACCGTTTTGGTCGTCGCGACCTTCGTCAGCGGGCTCATTTGGCTCATCGATGCGGCCTGGTTCGCCCCGCGGCGGCGCGCCGCGCTCGGGGATGGCGCGGCGAAGACCAAGGAGCCGGTCATCGTCGACTACGCCCGATCCTTCTTCCCGATCCTGCTGGTCGTTCTGCTGCTCCGCTCCTTTGTCGTGGAGCCCTTTCGGATCCCCTCCGGTTCGATGATGCCGACGCTGTTGGTCGGCGACTTCATCCTGGTCAACAAATACGCGTACGGTTTGCGTTGGCCGGTCCTCAACACCAAGTTCGTCGAGGGTGGCGAGCCGCAACGCGGCGATGTGATCGTGTTCCGTTTTCCGGAGGATCAGCGCATCGATTACATCAAGCGGGTCGTGGCGGTCCCGGGCGATGAGCTGGCCTATCGGGACAAGACGCTCTTCATCAACGGCGAGGCACAGCCGCAGGAATCCATAGGCTATTACTCGGGCATCGGCGCTAGCACCGCGTTGCGGGGCACGCTGGAGTTGCGTGAGGACTTGACGGGCCGAGAGCACCGCATTCTGGTCGATCCGCGACGGCCGGATTTTCCGCCGATGTGCCGGGAGTTGGCCTATGGTCCGATTACCGTCCCGGAAGGACACTTTTTCACGATCGGCGATAACCGTGACAACAGCAACGACAGTCGTTGTTGGGGCCTGGTGCCCGAGGCCAATCTGGTCGGGCGGGCCTTTGCGATCTGGATGCACTGGGATCGGCAGCGCGATGGCTTCCCGATCGATTGGGGGCGCATCGGCGGCCGCATTCATTAGCCAGGGGTCAGGTGTGATGACGAATCGACTTTCCCGTCAACGCGGTATCGGCTTCCTCGGGATCCTGTTCTGGCTCATCCTGGCCGGCAGCCTGTTGACGGTCGCTTTGCGACTGGGCCCTTCGTATCTGGAATTCATGACGATCAAGTCGGTCATGACCTCGGTGCGTGACGACCCGAGTGCCGTCGGTGCGCCGCGCGGCACGATCCTGCGAATGATCACGACTCGGCTGGATATCAACAACGTCGGTTCGGTGGGCCCGCGCGATTTCCATTTCGAACGCGTGCCGGATGGGGGTACCGAGGTCAGGGTCGAGTACGAGGTGCGGAAACCGGTGGCCTTCAATATCGACGCCGTCCTGATGTTCGAACACAAGGAAGTGATTCCGGCGCCGTGAACGAGGATCTGCGACCGCTCAGCAAGCGGCTGGGACACCGCTTCGATAATGAAGCCCTGTTGGAACAGGCCTTGACGCACCGCAGTGCTGGGAGTCGTAATAATGAACGCCTGGAATTTCTCGGCGATGCGCTGCTCGGACTGATCATTGCCGAGGCCTTGTGGGCTCGCTTCCCCGAGGCTTCCGAGGGCCAGCTCAGCCGCTTGCGCGCCTCGTTGGTCAACAAGGAACGACTCGCGGGGCTGGCCCGTGAGCTGGCCCTGGGCGACTATCTGCGGCTGGGGCCGGGGGAGTGGCGAACCGGGGGGCATGGCCGGGACTCGATCCTGGCCGATGCGTTGGAGGCGACGTTCGCCTCCGTCTATCTGGATCGCGGCTTCGATGCGGTGCGCCGCGTGATCCTGGGACTCTACGAGGAGGCGTTGGCCGGCACTCGCGACGACCAGGTCGGCAAGGATCCCAAGACACGCCTGCAGGAGTGGCTTCAGGGACGCAAGCGGCCGCTGCCGGAATACGAGGTGCGGGAGATCGGGGGGAGTCCCCACGCGCAACAGTTCCTCGTCGGTTGCCGTCTGACCGATGACGGCAGCGAGGTTTGTGGTCAGGGGACCAGTCGGCGGCGGGCCGAGCAGGCCGCCGCCGAGGCGATGCTGAGGCGAATCGAAGATGACAGCCAGTCCCACCAATCGTAGCGGCTACGTCGCCATCATCGGCCGTCCGAATGTCGGCAAGTCGACGTTGCTCAATCGTCTGATCGGCCAGAAGCTGGCCATCACATCCCACAAGGCCCAGACGACGCGCCACACGATCCTGGGCATCAAGACCCGTGAAGATGGCCAGATGGTCTTCGTCGACACTCCCGGTCTCCATCAGCGCGGGTCCAGTGCCCTGAATCGCTATCTGAACCGCGCGGCGCGATCGGTGATCGGCGAGGTCGATCTGGTGCTCTTCGTCGTCGAGGCCGGGCGCTGGACCCATGAGGACGATCAGGCCCTGACTGCGTTGGCCGTGGCCGGGACCCCGGTGATCGCGGTGATCAACAAGATCGACCGGCTCGGCGACCGGACGCGACTATTGCCTTACCTCGAGGCCCTCGGCGCACGCCATGGCTTCCGCGACCTGGTGCCGGTCTCGGCGGTCCGCGGCGATCAATTGGATGTGCTCGAATCCCTGATCATGGCCGTGTTGCCGGAGCGTGAAAATCTGTTTCCGTCCGACCAGATCACTGATCGCTCGGAACGCTTTTTGGCCGCCGAACTGGTGCGCGAACAATTGATGCGGCGCTATGGCGATGAATTGCCCTATCGCACCGCGGTCGAGATCGAGCACTTCGAGGACCTCGGTGGTCGTTATCGGATCCATGCGCTGATCTGGGTCGAGCGGCCGGGGCAGAAGGCGATCATCATCGGTGATAAGGGCGAGGCCTTGAAGGCTGCGGCCAGCGAAGCCCGCCAGCAGATGCAACGGATGTTCGATTGCCCGGTGCATCTGGAGGTCTGGGTCAAGATCCGCAAGAACTGGTCGAGCGACGAGGCGGCCCTGGCCAGCTTGGGTTACCGCGAACACTGATTCGTTCGAGCCCCTCGGATGGATCGCACCGGGACCGGCGCGACGGCGGGCCATCTTCACCGATGCCTGGTCTTGCACCGCCGTGAATTCGCCAACACCAGCCTGTTGGTCGAGGTCTTGTCGCCGACCCATGGCCGCTTTCCGGCCATCGCGAAGGGCGCGCGTCGCGGGCGGGCGCCGTTGGCCGGCCTGCTCCAGCCCTTCCAACCCTTGTGGTTGGGCTGGAGCGGACGCGGCGAGGTGCGCACGCTGGGGCGTGTCGAGGCGGCCGGTCGGGCCTTTGCCCTCGACGGAGATCACCTCTACTGTGGCTTCTATCTGAACGAGCTTCTGATGCGGGTCCTCGCGCGTGATGACCCGCACGAGGATCTGTTCGGCCATTACCTGACGGCATTGCACGACCTGGCCGACCGTCACCCGATCGATGCGGTGTTGCGGCCGTTCGAGCTTCGCTTGCTCCGGATCCTCGGTTATGGGCTGGTGCTGGATCGTGAGGCGGACACCGGCCGGCCGGTGCAAGGGGCGCAACGCTATCGTTACCAGCCCCAACAAGGCATCGTGGCCGTCGGTGTGACCGACGGATGCCCGTTTGACAGCTTGTCCGGGGAGACGCTGCTGCAATTGGCGGCGGATCGGCCGCCGGCCGGCGATGCGCAGATCCGCGAGGCCAGGCGCTTGCTACGCGCCGCGTTGGCGCCGCATCTCGGCACGCGGCCCTTGATGAGTCGCGAGTTGTTTCGCGGTCGACGGTCGTGAGGGGCGATCCTCGGACAGGAGACGCCGCGACATGCCCAGCCCCCCGCTGCTCCCCGGCTGCGGGCGTCAGACGCGCCCGGGATCGACGCCGGCGGAGTCGGGTGTCAATCCAGCCGTGGTGCGCGCGTCCTGCTAAAATCGGGGCCGCGAACCCGCCAGTCTCCGGTAACTCCGCATGTCGCTAGAAACCCTGACCCTCGTCCTCGCCACCGACCGTGGTCCCGGTCTCGACCCTTTGACCCGGCACCGCGCGAAGGCGGCGGTCCCCTTCGCCGGCAAGTTCCGTATCATCGATTTCACGTTGGCCAATTGCCTGCATTCGGATCTGCGCCAGGTCTTGGTGCTGACCCAATACAAGTCGCATTCGCTGCACAAGCATCTGCGGGATGGCTGGTCCATCTACAACCCGGAACTGCGCGAATACGTCACGCCGGTATCGCCACAGATGGCCGAAGGGCAGAGCTGGTATACCGATCCTTTCGATGCGGTGCGTCAGAATCGCTACCTGATCGAGCGCAGCCGGGCCAAGCGCGTCTTGATCCTGCAAGGTGACCTGATCTACCGGATGGATTATGCCGAAATGATTCGGGCCCACGTCGATCAGCGGGTCGAGGTGACGCTCGCGATTCGCGAGGGGTCCCCGGCGGACAGCCCGGGCCGTGTCGCGGTGTCCTTGGATGAGGCCGGTCGGGTGGTGCAGGCGTTCGACCCGGCGAGCACCGGTGATCCGGCGCGGACGAACCTGTTGACGATGGGCGTCTATCTGTTCGACAAAGAGCGATTGCTGGCCGAGTTGGATCGCCCGGCGGAGGTATCGCCCGAGCATCAGGTCTTGAGCGCGCCGGCGATCACGTCCTTGAGCGCCTCCGGTGGCGTCTTCGGTTACCGTTTCGGGGGCGCACGCGGGCGGGTGACACCGGACCGTTACTGGTGCGATCCGGTCACGATCGACGCCTATTTCGGCGCGACCATGGCCCTGCTCGATCCGCGCGCGCCGCTCGACCTCTACCAGGAAGACTGGGACATCCATACCTACCAGGGCCAGGACCCCCCCGCGCGAACGGTTCCGGGCGCGTCCGGGACCGAAGGCATCTTCGTCAATTCGATGCTTGCCGACGGCACGCTGATCAGCGGCGGTGGGGTCAATCACTCGGTGCTCTTCCCGCGCGTGCGGATCCGCGACGGGGCGATCGTCGAGGAGGCCGTGCTGTTCGATGGGGTCCAGGTCGGCGAGGGCGCGCACCTGCGCCGTTGCATCCTCGACAAGGGGGTCCTGGTTCCGGCCGGCGTCCAGATCGGCCTGGACCCAGCGACCGACCGCGCCCGCTACGAGGTCACCGATGGCGGTGTCGTCGTGATCCCCAGGGGGTTTGCGTTCTGATCCTGGATCCGGCCCGGTTGCGAGCCATCTATCGGGCACTGCATCGGCTCTACGGACCGCAAGGCTGGTGGCCCGCCGCGACCCCGTTCGAGGTCATGGTCGGCGCCATCCTGACGCAGAATACGGCTTGGACCAATGTCGAACGGGCCCTGGCTCGGCTCGGTGAGCGGATCCCCTTGACCGCGGAGGCGATCCTCTCGCTCGATCCTCCGCAGTTGGCCGACGCGATCCGGCCGGCCGGCTATTACAATGTCAAGGCCCGACGACTGCGTGCCTTCTGCCAGGCCTACCTCGATCATGGTGGCTTGCCGAGTCTGCGGTGCCGGGAGACCGGAGAGCTGCGCCGCTGGCTCCTGGCGATCGACGGCGTCGGGCCGGAGACCGCCGACGACATCCTGCTGTATGCGTTCGAGCGGCCCGTGTTCGTCATCGATGCCTACACCCGCCGTCTGTTCGCGCGCCTCGGATTCTTCAACGGGAATGAAGGTTACGAGGTCCTGCGGCGCGGCTTCGAGCAGGCGCTTGGGCCGGATCTGGCGTTGTTCAACGAGTACCACGCGTTGATCGTCCGCCATGGCAAGCTCATCTGTCGTACCCGTCCGCGTTGCGCCGAATGCGAGCTGCGGGCATGCTGTTCATTCGGCGGCTGACCGTCAGGGTGCCACGGCGAGGCGCCAGCGGCCGAACATCGGGTTGCCGTCGACGCGAAAGGCCATCTGTTCGAGCCAGTCGGCGATCACGTGATTGGAGTTGTGCCGAAAGGTATAGGGCACCGGGTGGCGCACGAACACGAGCCCGACCCAGTGGTTGTCATAGTGCCCATCCTCGAGCCCGGCGGCGAACAGGGTCTCGTTGCGCGCGAGCAGGCCGTCGACCAGCGGGGCCTCGGCCTCGAAGGCCATGATCCGTTCGGTCACGACCGGCAGCGCGGCCCGGATCGCCGCGGGGTCGGGGGCGGCCCGCACGACACCGCGCCCGAGCGCGGCCTGGGTCGGCATCGCGAGCACCGGGAACAGGCGCGCGCTGCCGCGTTCCCCCTCGACATACCAGCGCCACTCGCCGTAGGCCCAGCGCACCAGGTCCTCGTCGGCCGTCGTCAGGATCAGGCTGGTATGGTAGCCGTGATCGACGAGGTAGAGGGTCCGCGGCTCGCGCGGGGCGTCCGGCGGCGTCACCGTGGCCGCGCAACCGCTCAGTGCGAGGCACAGCAACGGGAGCAGGCCGATCCGGCGCATCGTCGGGGTCCGTCAGCCGCCGCGCATCAAGGCGGCGATCTTGTCGGTGTCCGGCGCCATCACGACGCCGCGTTCGGTCACGATCGCGTCGACGAGGCCCGCGGGCGTGACATCGAAGACCGGGTTGCGCGCCCCGACGCCGGCCGGTCCGACCTGGACGCCGCCGCAGGCCAGGACCTCGGCAGCGTCGCGCTCCTCGATCGGGATCTCGGCGCCGCTGGCCAGGGCCAGGTCGATCGTCGAGGTCGGCGCCGCGACCATGACGCGCACGCCGTGATGACGGGCCAGCACGGCCAGGCCGTAGGTGCCGATCTTGTTCGCGACATCACCGTTCGCCGCGATGCGATCGGAGCCGACGATGACCCAGCCGATCCGGCCCGTCGCCAGCAGGCTCGCCGCCGCATGGTCGGCCTGCACCGTGACCGGGATCCCGGACTCGGCGAGCTCCCATGCGGTCAGACGGGTGCCCTGCAGCCAAGGGCGGGTCTCGTCGGCGTAGACGTGATGGATGCGTCCCGCCGCATGGGCGCTGCGGATCACGCCGAGCGCGGTGCCGTAACCGCCGGTCGCGAGCGCCCCGGCGTTGCAATGGGTAACGACCTCGGTTGGTTCGTCGATCAGCCCGGCGCCGAGCTCGCCCATGCGCCGATTGCCGGCCCGATCCTCGTCGTGGATCGCCTGGGCCGCGGCCAGGAGTTCGGGCACCGGATCGCCGCCGCCCAAGGTCGCGAACCGCTCGCGCATCCGCGCCAAGGCCCAGAACAGGTTCACGGCCGTCGGGCGCGATGCGGCCAATTGCGCGAGATCGGCTTCGATCGCGACGCGCCAGTCGGCCCCCTGCTCGGCGAAGCGCGCCCGCGCCGCGAGCACCACGCCGTACGCGGCGGCGATGCCGATGGCCGGTGCGCCGCGCACGACCATGTCGCGGATCGCCGCCGCGGTCGCCGCGGCCGATTCCAGGGCCAGGAACTCGGCACGGCCGGGAAGGTACCGCTGGTCGAGCAGGTGCAATTGGTCGCGGTGCCATACCACGGCATTGTCGGGGTGGACGTTCAGGGTCGTTTGGGTTTCCATCAGAGGCTCTCTGTGGCAGATTTCCGCCTATTGTCGCCGTTGTGGCGACCCGCGCAAAGGACACCTTCGCCATCATGCACGCCGATCTCGTCATCCATGCCCGCTGGATCCTGCCCGTCGACGCCGCCGATAGCCTGCTCGAAGACCACAGCCTGGCGATCTCCGGCAGCCGCATCCTGGCCCTGCTGCCGACTGCCGAGGCGCGCCGCGACATCAAGGCGACGCGTGAGCTCGACCTGCCGGGACATCTGCTGATCCCGGGCCTGGTCAACGCGCACACCCATTCGCCGATGACGCTGATGCGCGGGCTGGCGGACGACCTGCCGCTGATGACCTGGCTCAACGAGCACATCTGGCCGGCCGAGGGCCGCTGGGTCGATCCGGACTTCGTCCGCGCCGGGACGCGGCTGGCCGCACTCGAGATGCTGCGCGGCGGCGTCACCTGTTTTAACGACATGTACTTCTATCCCGCGGTCACCGCACAGACCGTGGCCGAGGCCGGGATGCGCGCCGTCGTCGGCATGATCGTGCTCGATTTCCCGTCGCGGTTCGCCGAATCGGCCGACGACTACATCGCGCTGGGGCTGAAACTGTACGACCAGTACCGGGATCATCCGCTGATCCGCATCGCGTTCGCGCCCCACTCGCCCTATGGTGTCTCCGATGCCCCGTTGACGCGGGTGCGGACATTGGCCGACGAGCTCGAGGTGCCGATCCATATCCATCTGCACGAGACCCATGACGAGATCCTGCAGTCGCTGCGCGACCATGGCGAACGGCCGCTGGCACGGCTCGACCGGCTCGGTCTGGTCGGTCCCGACCTGGTCGCGGTCCACATGACCCAGCTCGAGGACAGCGAGATCGCGCGGGTCGCCGAGGCTGGGGCCCATGTCGTCCATTGCCCGGAGTCGAACCTGAAGCTCGCGAGCGGTTTCTGTCCGGTCGCGCGGCTGATCGAGGCCGGCGTCGATGTCGCGCTCGGCACCGACGGGGCGGCCAGCAACAACGACCTGAACCTGCT
This sequence comes from Thioalkalicoccus limnaeus, assembly GCF_041197575.1. Classification (NCBI taxonomy): domain Bacteria; kingdom Pseudomonadati; phylum Pseudomonadota; class Gammaproteobacteria; order Chromatiales; family Chromatiaceae; genus Thioalkalicoccus; species Thioalkalicoccus limnaeus. The sequence goes on from NZ_JBDKXB010000007.1 coordinate 39,903, forward strand.
CGGCGAGATGCGCACCGCCGCGCTGCTGGCCAAAGGCGTGGCCCACTCGGCCGCCGCCGTGCCCGCGGCCACGGCGCTGCGGATGGCGACGCTGAACGGCGCCCGCGCCTTCGGTCTCGACCGCGAGATCGGCTCGCTCGAGCCCGGCAAGGCCGCGGATCTGGTCGCGCTCGACCTGCGCGACTCGCACACGCAGCCGATCTACAACCCGGTCTCGCAGCTCGTCTATGCCGCCGGGCGCCACCAGGTGCGCCACGTCTGGGTCGCGGGCCAGCAACTGATCCGCGACGGGCAACCAACGACCCTCGACGCCGCGACGATCCTCGCCGAGGCCCAGGACTGGGCGCGCCGGATCGCCGAGTCCGACCGACGCGGTGCGGGTGTGAGCGGCTGAGAGTCTGGCGAATCCGTCTTCGCCACTCACTCCTCACTCGTCACTCCGACGCCATGCTGGCGTAGTAGGGTGACGGCACCGTTGGGTAGGCCCGAAACACATGCACGAAAACCGCCTCGGTCTTGTCCCGCACGTCGTCCACGGAATAGTGACGTGGTCAGTGTTCGCCGTTGCGGCAATGACGCGCGCAGCGTCAAACACCGCAGCCGTTGGCGTGGGTTCGAAGCGCTTCGAGCTTTCATGCCATTTCATTCCCCAGCGCGCGGGCGTGCGCATCAACCCGCGTCGAGATGGCGGCGCTGACGGATCGGCGCACGGTGCTGGCCCAAGAGATCAGCAAGGCCAGGAGGTTGCAGATGCAGTTCGATGCTCGCATCGAGTCTGTCGAGCAGCAGATCGCCAGCGACACCCAGTCCGTCGCCAACCGTCTGATCGATACCGGTGAGCTGTCCGCGCTCCGGGCGGCGCTGGCTTCACGGCACGCGGAACCGACCGCAACCCGCCACACCCGCGACGAAGTAGCACGGCGCACCCAGGCCCTGCAGGCCGAACATGACGCCTTGCCGGACAAGATCCGTCTGGCCCGCGATAGCTATCGGGGTGCGCGGGCCTGATCTCCTGGGCGAAGTGTTGCCGCAGATGATCGAGGTCGATCTGACCCTGGACGAGGCGCAGGTCACGGTGGCCATGACCAGGCTCGACGCGATCTGGGGTCAGCTGTTCCCGGCCGACCAGAGCCGGGTCGTGCGCCTACTGGTCGAGAAGGTGATCGTGTCGTCCAACGACCTCGAGGTACGGTTACGCGCCAACGGCATCCGGCGTCTGGTGCTGGAGCTGCGTCCCCAGCCCGCCGAGCAGACGGAGGAGGCGCTGGCATGAGTGACATCCGCATCCAGAAGACCGGCGAGCCGGACATTCTGCAAACGAGCGACGGCAGGCTGACCCTGTCCGTGCCGATCCAGATCAAACGCCGCAGCGGGCGCAAGCTGGTCACGCTGCCGAATGGTGAAGCCGCTCCCGTGCGGCCGTGGGACAGGACACCGACGCCTCTCCAGTTGGCGCTGGCCAGGGGGCACCGCTGGCTGGCCATGCTGGAGTCGAGGGAAGCGACGCCACTGAAGGAGATCGCCGCGCGGGAGGGGATTGACAACCGCTATGTCAGCCGCACGGTCAACCTCACCACGCTGGCGCCGGACATCGTGGCCGCGATCCTGGACGATACGCTGCCGGATCACGTCACCCTATTTGATCTGGCTGTCGATCTATCAGCGTTGTGGAATGAGCAGCGGGCGCGGCTGGGCTTTGAGTGACTGACCTCACGCCAGCCGATTGACCTCGTCCTGGATGGCGGCGCAGGTTTCCAGAGTCGCATCGAACTCCGGCTGATCCGGCACCAAGGCGCGGATGTCGTAGGTCGGATCGATGTCTTTCGAGAAGCGGTCGATGACCCTGTAGACCTTGGAAAGTGACGTGTGCCGCCCTTGAGCGTCAGCGTGTCGGCGATGAGGGAGGAGTAGATCGCCGCGAGCGTCCACACCACCCAGATGTCCTTTTCCAGCAGATGTGCCGGGCGGCCGCTCTGGGCCGCCGCGTACTCCAGGGCCTCGACCCGATCGGCTTGGCTGAGCGTGAAGCAGGACTCAGCCACGCGCATTCGCCTCGCTGACTGCGCGTGCCATCCAGCCGGGCAGGGCCGCCCGCGCGGCCTGCAAGGCGGCCCATTCTTCCGCGGGCAGTCGGGCATGGAGGATGTGCAGGGCGGTGGGCGCCTGCTCGGGCCCCAGCCAGGACAGGGCACGAATGGCCTTGCCGGCCGCGCGCTTGCCGAGTGCGAGCTGCCAGCGGCTGCCGTGTTTGAGCTCGACGGTGCGGTTGCCCAGGCGCAGCTTGCGCGTGGGCCCCGACGTCAGAAAGATCTCCCGGGTCGGCACTTGCGTGGTCAGCCCCAGCGCATTGGCTTCCGCCGCGCCGTTGGGGACGACGACTTCACCATGGGTGGACGCGATGGCTTCGACGACGGCCTCGGTCGAGGGCGGGCGGGAACCGAAGCGGCTGGCCACCGGCAGGGTGTAGGCGCCCCGTCCGACGCGCAGCAACTTCCCCTCGCGTGCCAGTCGGGCCAGCGCCTGGTCCACCGCCGCCCTGGACGCCAGATGCAGGAATTCCTTGGGCGAGACCAAGCCTCCCTCCGGGAGGGCCTGGGCGGCGGACAGAATGGCTTCGCTGAGCTGGCTCATGGGGTGATCTCCGTTTGTCAGAAGCCTATAGTCATTTCTGACATTCCTCAAACTGCTCGGCGCCTGCATGACCGGTGTGGTTTCCTTTGGTCGGGCGATGCTTCGATCCAACCGCTTGATTCGTCCGCGCGTAACCAATTGATTTGTAGGTCGTGTGCTCGCGGCCGTTACGAACTTCGGGCGGGTCCGGGGGAGCGAGGCCGGAGAGAAAAACGGCCGGGAGAGAGGAAGGTGGCCCTGAACGGGGCCGTAGACCGGATGCCGAAGTCCGCAGGCTTCCGCAGGAACCCCCAGCAGCACGCGGGAACCGGCGCAAACAGACAAGAAAAAGCCCCAACTGATAACAGTTGGGGCTTCAGTATTGGTGGAGGCGGCGGGAATCGAACCCGCGTCCGCAAGCCCTCCGCCCTTGGTCCTACATGCTTAGCCCGTTCTATTGTATTTAACCTTCCAACGCCCGAGGGGCAGGGCGATCGGTCGGCGATTCCGTGAGGTTTTAGCGGATTCGGTCCGGACGCCCGTCTCCGCGATCCCGTGTGATGTTACCCCTGAAACCCGCAGCCCACAGGCAAGCAGCGGTCAGAGGCCGGCCGGCTTAAGCGGCCAGAGCGTAGTTGTCGTCGTTGGCAACTATAAGTTTGCGGCTGGTTTTACGAGGTTATCCGCACCTCGGCATGCACCTCAGGTTTTGCGACCCACGTCGAGACCATGTCGCCCCCGATGTTCGATAGGACAGTCTAGTGGTCGGAAAGCTCCCCGTCCAGCGCAAGCGATTGACCGGCGAAACCGGCGGAGGTCGGTTGGCGAGGGCAAGGCAATTGACGTTTCGGTCGGGCCGGATGACTGCGCGGCGCGCGGTTGTTGCACCGGAGAAGGCCAGGGCGGGGCTCGGGACGCAGCCAAGCCGCCAGCTTCGACACAGACCGAAAGGGCGGGGGAAGCTATACTAGGCCCTTTCCATGATTCACCCAGGTGCGGGGCGTCGATGCTTTGCTGGGCCCGATACTTGTTCATCGCGATCGTGACCGTCCTTGGGGTCGGCAGCATCGTCAGTGCGTGTGGTCAGAAGGGTGCCTTGTACCTGCCCGATGAACCGGCGGTTCCGGCCGCACCGGTTGCCGATGTCCCGGTCGTGGCAGTCGACCCGGTGACGGCCAGGGACGCCGAGTAGTCCCGGCATGGATCACTTTCAGTATCGCGGGGATGAGCTCTGGGCCGAGGATGTCCCGGTGGCCGACATTGCGGAGCGATTCGGGACGCCTTGCTACCTGTACTCGCGGGCTACGCTGGAGCGGCATTGGCATGCGTTCGACCGTGCTTTCCACGGGCATCCGCATCTGATCTGCTTTGCCGTCAAGGCGAATTCGAACCTTGCGGTGCTCGATGTGCTGGCACGGTTGGGTTCCGGTTTCGACATCGTGTCGATCGGCGAGTTGGAGCGGGTTCTGGCGGCCGGCGGCGATCCTGGGCGGGTGATCTTTTCCGGTGTCGGCAAGCGGGCCGATGAGATGCGTCGGGCCCTCGAGGTCGGGATCCGTGGCTTCAACGTCGAGTCCGAGGCCGAGTTGCAGCGGCTCGATCGCGTCGCGCAGGAGTTGGGGGTCGTCGCGCCGGTGTCGTTGCGCGTGAATCCGGACGTCGATGCGCGCACCCACCCCTACATCGCGACCGGACTGAAGGAGAACAAGTTCGGGATCGACATCGCCGTGGCCGAGGCGGTCTACCGCCGTGCCGCCGAGCGGCCGAATCTGCGCGTCGACGGCATCGATTGTCACATCGGTTCCCAGTTGACGGATCTGGCCCCTTTCATCGACGCGCTGCACCGGGTGCTCGAGCTGGCGCACCGGCTCGAGGCGGTCGGGATCCCGATCGCCCACCTGGACCTGGGCGGAGGACTGGGGATTCGCTATGTCGACGAACATCCGCCGGAGCCGGCCGATTACGCCGCGCAGATCGGCCGGCACCTGGCCGATCTGCCGTACGAGATCCTGCTGGAGCCGGGGCGCGCAATCGCCGGGAACGCGGGGCTGTTGCTGACCCGCGTCGAATACCTGAAACCGACCGCGCACAAGCACTTTGCGATCCTCGATGCGGCGATGAACGATCTGCTGCGACCGGCGCTCTACCAGGCCAAACAGCAGATCGTCCCGGTGCGCCGCCGCCCCGATGGCGAGGCGACCCTGTATGATCTGGTCGGTCCGGTCTGCGAGACCGGCGACTTCCTCGGTCGGGAACGTGCGCTGGCCCTGGCTCCGGGGGATCTGCTCGCGGTGCGCGGCAGCGGGGCCTATGGCTTCGTCATGAGTTCGAATTACAACAGTCGTCCGCGAGCCGCCGAGGTCATGGTCGACGGTGAACAAGTCCACCTGGTGCGTCGCCGCGAGACCATCGCGGATCTTTTTGCTGGAGAGAGCCTGCTGCCATGAAACGCCGTCTCGAGCCCGAGTTGATGGATGATGCCGAACAGGCGGAGGCCTATGCCGAAGAAGACTTTTCCGAGCCGAATGCGCTCTTCATCAGCTTGCTGCGCGAGTTCGCGACCGGTCCGCTCGATGGGGTCGAGGCCCTGGATCTTGGCTGCGGACCGGCCGATATCGTGATCCGCTTTCTGCGCGCCCATCCGCGCTCGCGCTGCGATGCGCTCGATGGGTCCGAGGCGATGCTCGCGCACGCGCGCTCGGTGCTCGCGGCCCTGCCCGGTGTCGCGCAGCGCTGCCGGTTGATTCACGACATCCTGCCGAGCGCCCAGTTGCCGAGCCAGCATTACGATCTGATCCTGTCCAACAGCCTGCTGCATCATCTGCACGATCCGGGTGTCTTGTGGCGGACACTAAAGGACGTCGGCAAGCCCGGGGCGCAGGTGCTGATCATGGATCTGATGCGCCCGGCGAGCGCCGGTTTCGTCGAGGCGCTGGTCGAGACCTATGCCTCTGGGGCGCCCGAGGTCTTGCGCCGGGATTTCCGCAATTCGTTGTTTGCCGCGTTCGAGCCGCAAGAGATCCAGGACCAACTACGCGAGGCCGGTCTTCCTGGGCTCGAGGTCGCGGTCGTCAGCGATCGGCACCTGGCCGTGCACGGGCGTTTGCCATGACCGGTGCCGGGCCGGGGTCGCTGATGCCGGTGTTGAAGATCGTCTCGTTCAACATCAATGGCATCCGCGCCCGGCCGCACCAATTGGCCGCGCTCAAGGCGCGGCACGATCCGGATATCATTGGCCTGCAGGAGTCGAAGGTCGCCGATGAGGCCTTTCCGCGCGAGGAGGTCGAGCGGCTTGGCTACCGTGCCCACTGGTTCGGCCAGAAGGCCCATTATGGTGTGGCCTTGCTCAGCAAGCAGGAGCCGTTGGCCGTATCGCGCGGTTTGCCGTTCGACGACGAGGGCGCCCAGCGCCGCGCCATCACCGGGCGCTACGGCCTGGCCGGCGGCGGCGAGATCACGGTGCTCAACGGCTACTTTCCGCAAGGCGAGAGCCGTGACCATCCGGTCAAGTTCCCCGGCAAGCGACGTTTCTACCAGGACCTTCTGGCACACCTGCGCGCGGACTATTCTCCGAGCCAGCCGCTGGTCGTGCTCGGTGACATGAATGTCGCACCGCTCGATCGAGACATCGGTATCGGTGAAGACAATGCACGGCGCTGGTTGCGCACCGGCAAGTGCAGCTTTCTGCCGGAGGAGCGCGAGTGGTTTCAGGCGCTGCTCGATTGGGGGCTGTATGACGCCTTTCGCGTACGGCACCCGGATGCGATGGACCACTTCAGTTGGTTCGATTACCGCAGTCGCGGCTTCGAGCGCGAGCCCAAGCGCGGGCTGCGTATCGACCTGATCCTGGTCACGGCTCCGGTGCGCGAGCGGTTGCTCGACGCTGGCATCGACTACGAGATCCGAGGCATGGACAAGCCGTCCGACCATTGCCCGGTCTGGGTGACGCTGGAATCCTGACCCGGTCCGACCTCTGATACTGGATCGCGGCCACGGGGCGGGTGCGCCGCGCCGGGCACGCCGATCAGTGTCTCGGTCGCGGGGTCCAGGCCCACGAGCGACAGATCCCACAGCCGATCGTTCGGATCCGGCGTTACCATGGCGTCGACCGCAAAGCGCACCGGCAGGTAGTTCGGCGTATAGCCGAAGGCCGTGCCTTCGAGCTGTTTCCCTTCCCGCAGGACCGGCATCCGGCGGCCGATGAAGGTCCGCAGGGTTGCGAGTCGCAAGGTGCGCCCGAGCGCCGTCATCTGTGCCCGGCGATGGTCCCGGACGGGTGCCGGGATCTGGTCGGGGTAGGTGGCGGCCAGTGTGCCAGGCCGCGGGGAGTAGGCGAAGACGTGCAGTTGGCCGAAGCCGGTCGCTGCGACGAAAGCGAGGGTCTCGTCCCAGTCGGCGTCGGTCTCGCCGGGGAAGCCGGCGATGATATCGGTCGAGATGTTCAGGTCCGGGACCGCCGCGCGGCCGGCGGCGACGAGCCGCGCGAAAGCGTCGGTGGTGCCGCGCCGTGCCATCCGTCGCAGGATTCGATCCGAACCACTCTGGATCGGCAGGTGCAGGTGCGGCATCAGGCGCGGGTCGGCGAACAGGTCCCAGAGGTCGGCCGGCAGATCCCAGGGTTCGAGGGCACCGAGGCGCAGCCGAGGCAGCGCGGTCTCGGCCAACAGCGCGCGGACCAGATCCGTTAGACCAATGCCTTGATCGCGCCCATAGGCGCCGAGATGGACGCCGGTCAGCACGACCTCCTGGAGACCGGCGTCGGTCAGGCGTCGCACCTCGGCGATCACATCGGTCAGCGGGCGGCTGCGTTCGGCCCCGCGCGCTCGGCTGACGATGCAGAAGGTGCAGCGATGGCGGCAGCCATCCTGCACCTTGACGAAGGCGCGCTGGCGCCCGCGTACGAAAAGCGGCTCGGCCGGGTCATGGGTCGAGGCGAGCTGTCTCGGTGGCTCGGGAAACCGCGCCAGGACGATCTCGACCAACCGATCCTTGTCGCGATTCGTGACCAACAGGTCGATGTCGCGCCAGGCTGCGAGCTGGTCCGCCTCCAACGACGCGTAGCAGCCGCTGACGATCAGCTTCGCGTCGGGGCTTCGCCGGTGCGTGCGGCGCAACAGGTTGCGCGATTTGCGCGCCGCCTCGGTCGTCACGGCACAGGTGTTGACGACGACCAGGTCGGTCGGCTCGTGGTCGGCCGCCAACCGGATCCCGCGCCGGTGGAACTCCTCGGCCCAGCGCTCGGTCTCGGCCTCGTTGAGGCGGCAGCCGAGCGTGTGCAGTTGAACGCGCATCCCGATCAGGCCGATGAGGTGCGCCGGGATGGTATCCCGGCAGGATCGCTCACCGGTTTCGGCGCGGGATCGACACGCGGATCAGGTCGGGGCCATCCTCGCGGGTCAGCGCCGTCAGGTCGCCATCGGGCGGGACGGGCAGCCGCCGAGCCATGGTGCCGCTCGCGTAGCTGTAGCGGTGGGCGTATCCGCGGCCATCATCGAAGGTGCGCTGGTCGGTCGTCCGCGTCGAGCTGGCGCGCCGGATCAGGAGCCCCTGGCCGCGCGGCTCGATCTGGATCGCCTCCGGCCACTGCCCGTCGACGTGGATTTCCAGCACGTAGGCGTCGTCGGTGACGAGTTGATTGAAGTTCAGGTCAGCGGTGCGAGCCCTCATCGGCGCCGGCGGGCCGAAACGACCTGGCGTCATGCCCGGAGGGCCGCCCGGGATCGGCCCCGGACCGAAGGACGGATCCAACCCCTCGCCTGGCTCGGCTGCGTAACCGGAAGGCCAGGTCGAATCGAGGCCCGCTGGGTCTCCGGGGAGCGGGCGACCAAACGGCGGTATCTGATCGAAGGGTGATCCGGAGTCGAATGGCGGTGCATCGCCCCAGGGCGCCCCGTACCCGGGGGGCGGACCGTAACCCGCTGGTGGGCGATAGCCGGGAGCTGGTCCCGGGCCGTATGGCCGCCAATGGCCTGGGGATGGTCCGTAGCCGAATGGGGGTGCGTAGCCAGGCCCGTAGCCGACACCTGGTCCGTGGCCGAAGGGCGGCCCATAGCCGTAAGGGGGAGTATAGCCGTAAGGCTGACCGTAGAATGGCGGCACGGTTTCAGGCGGCGCCATCTGGCCCTCAGGGGGGCCATAGGCGCCCGCGAGTGGTGACATCATCAGCGCGACGAGCAGACCGCTGATCCGGGGCAGGGGTTTGGAACGCAGCATCGAAAAATCTCCTTGTGGTCCAGTCGTCATTGGGGCCAGGGCACGGATGGAGGTCTAGCGCCCAGTATAGCGATCTTCGTTCGCGCGCGGGTCTGGCGAAGACCCATGGGCACCAGTGGCCACCGGGGTGGCCCATTGGAGGCGTTGTGCCACCGGTTGTCGCGGCCCTGAGCCACCGAACGCGGGCTGGGCCGTATGCAAACCAAATATGCCACTACGCACTTTATCGACGATAATGGTCCGAGATCCCAATTGCGACTGGCCGATCGCGCACGGACCCCGTCAGGATCTGTGGCGCTGGGCTTCGGCGGCTGGTCGGATTGGCCCCGAATGATCCCAAGCGCCCGTCGTGTCGGGCCGGACCGAGGTTCAGCATGTTGAAAGAGTGGTCAGAGGTCTACCGGATCGGCATCCCGGAGATCGACGAACAGCATCAGGGGTTCTTTGCCGCCGCCCATCGCCTGTACGAGGCGATCATGGACCGGACCGGCCCGCAGACGGTCGCCGAGGTCATCGCCTTCATGCGCGACTATGCCGAGCGGCATTTCGCGACCGAGGAAGACTTCATGCGCCGACACGAGTACCAGGGTCTGCGCGAACATCTGGTCGAACACAGCGCCTTCTTCCGGCGGCTCGAGGAACTGGAGGAGGACCTTCAAATGTTCGGCCCGAGCCGCGGCCTCGCCGATCGCGCGCTCGACATCACGCAGGATTGGTTGATCGATCACATCGCCGACGAGGACATGCTCTACGCGCTGCACGTCAAGGCGGAGGGTCGCGAGGGCCGGCGACCGGTAGCGATCTGAGCGCCTCGACCGATCGAACGCCGGGGTTACCGAACCCGGGCCGGCATCGGTGGCTGCGGATTGGCGTGCGCGCCGTCTCGGGCCGCTTCTGTCGCGCCGCCGCGAGCTAGGTCAGCGGCGGCGGAGCCCGTCGAGCGGGACCCGGTGCTCGGTCGGTTGGCCGGGCTCGGACGGCGTGGGCGCGCAGCACCCCTTGGTCTGACCGCATTCCTTGCAGGCGCCTCGGTCGCGCCAGAAGCTGCGATACAGATAGTATCCCGCCGCGATGACTACGGCGGCGGCCACCGTGAGATCGATCCAGCCGAAGTGATGCTCGGCGCTGACCTCGGGCATTGCCACGGAGGCATCGGACACGGCTTCCATATGGGTGTCGTTCATTCGGAACTCCGGGCCCCGAGGGGCAGGGCGCCGCGGCGATGCGCGGAGCGGTCACGGCGGCTGCCGGTCAATCCGATGATCAGTAGCAGCGCCAGTGCGGTGAAATAGACGATGGTCATCATTTGAATCCCGGTCACGTCGATGGCGTGGCCAATCGTGTAGACGGCGCTCGCGACGCCGAGGCCGAGCGCCGTTGGAAAGACGATCGAGAACAGCATCCAACGGTAGGAGTCGGTCTGCACCTTGACCATGATGGTCGTCGCCAGGCAGGGCGGGTAGAGCGCGAAGAACAAGATCATCGATACGGCGAGCAAGGCCGTGGCTCCGGCGGCCTGCGTCTCGGTGCCCATGCGTTGCTCGAGCGGGACGTTCGAATCCGCGTCCTGCTGAAAGAGCACGCCGAGGGTCGCGACGCTGCTTTCGCGCGCCGCGAACGAAGCAAGCAGCGCGACGTTGATCTTCCAGTCGAAGCCGGCGAATTGGGTAACGGGTTCGAGGCCGCGACCTACTTGGCCGAGCAGCGAATCGACGATCCGTTCCTCGCGCATCTCCCGGCGCAAGGTCGTCCGCTCGCGGCCGAGGTCACGAAGCGCGCGGCTTGCCTGACGCGCGTCCAGGTCGCCCGGCGGTGGGCGGACGAACACGAAGTAATCGGGACTGCGCGCCTCGAAACGGCGGTCGACGGCTTGGACCCCTTCGGCGCCGCTGGCATTGAGCCGGGCCCGGCGATAATCGTCGGCAAAGTTCAACAGCGGCACCAGTTGGTCGCCGCTTGCGAATTCGAGGTACTTGTTGCCGGCCATGGCCTCCTGGAATTGGATCAGGGCCGCCTGTGCCTCGGCCTCGTAATGGGCCTTGCGGTCGTCGGACAGCCCGGGAAAGTGCAGCAACGCAAAGACGACGATCGCGACGGCGAGCACGATGGTGCCGACCTTCTTGATGTAGATCCAGGTGCGGTCGAAGGCCCGCCGTAGGACGGCGCCCGGCGCCGGGGCATGGTAGCGTGGCAGTTCCATGACGAAGGGAGCCGTTTCTTGTCCGCGCAGCACTGTTATCGTCAGCAGCTTGGCGACGAGCAGCGCGAAGATGATGGTCATCGTCGAGATATAGAACATCATCAGCGACTTGTCCTCGACGAAGAAGATGCCCAGCAGCAGCGTGTAGAGCGGGACCTTGGCCAAGCAGTTCATGTAGGGCACGGTCAGGATGGTGGCCATCCGCGCGCGGTTGTCCGGAATGCCCTTGGTCGCCATGACCCCCGGCACCGCGCAACCGCCGGCGAAGACACCGCTTAGGATCATCGGCAAGGTACTCTGTCCGTGGAGCCCGAAGCGGTGCAGGATCCGGTCGAGAATGAAGGCGATCCGGGCCATGTAACCCGAGTCCTCGAGAATCGCGATCAGCGCGAACAGGATCAGGAAGATCGGCACATAGTTGAGAAGGGTGTTGGCCGAATCCACGAGCCAGAGACCCAAAGCCCGTACATAAGGATCGACGAGAAAGCCGGCAGCCGGCAGCCAACCGGCGATGATCTCGCGCAGGCCGGCCAGGATCGGCCAGGTGTAGGTGGTCAATTCGTAGCCATAGACGATCGACACCTGGTAGATCAGATAGACGGTCAGGATCAGGAAGAACGGGGCCAGGAAGCGATTGAGGACGAGATTGTCGACCCGCTCGGACAGGGTCGCCCGCTCGGTCCGAGCTTCGGTAATGACGCCGTCGAGCAGCCGGGTGACGGCCTGATCCCGGCACGTCATGATATGGTCGGTGAGCTCGGCCTGGTGTCGTTCGGCGAAAGCGGCACGGGTCGCCGCGGTCATCTCGCTGATTCGTGAAGCCGCGCTTCGGTCGTCGAGGCCGGCGAGGATCTTGCGCACTTGCTCGTCGCCTTCGAGCAGTCTCAGCGCCAGCCAGCGGGGCGGATAGCCACGGAGCTCGGGGATCGATGACAGCTGCTGGGTCAATGCCTCGATGTCGGACTCGAGCGGTCCGTATTCCACCGGGCGATGGCGCGAACCGCGTTGGTAGTCTCGAATCGCGCGTCGCAGCTCGGCGCGGCCGCGGCCTTTGCGCCCGACCGTCGGGACGACCGGCAGCCCCAGTCGCTCGCTCAGCAGCGCCTCATCGATCCGCATGCCGCGTCGCTCGATCACATCGATCATGTTCAAGGCCAGCAGCACCGGCTGGTCCATCTCGAGCAATTGCAGGGTCAGGTGCAACGAGCGATGCAGACTCGCGGCGTCGACTACGTCGACGACGACGTCGGGCTTCTCTTTCAGCAAGAAATCACGCGCGACCCGTTCTTCCAACGAGAAGGACGTGAGGCTGTAAGTGCCCGGTAGATCGACGGTCAGGACCCGTAGATCCCCGTCCTGGTACCGGCCGTATTTCTTGTCGACCGTGACTCCCGGGTAATTCGCGACGTGCTGTCGGGCCCCGGTCAGCATATTGAACAGGGTCGATTTTCCAGCGTTTTGTTGGCCGGCCAGCGCGGCCAGCACGGCGCGCCGTTCAGCCATCGTGGGCAACCTCGATGGTCGCCGCTTCATGACGGCGCAGCGTGATGTGCGTGGTGCCGAGCTTGATCTGGATCGGATCGTCTAACGGGGCGCTACGCACCAACAGGACCTCGATGTTCGGCCGCAGACCCAGGTCCATGAGTCGCTGACGAACCGCGTGTTGACCGTGGAGTTGTCGGATCCGGGCGCGGCGACCGGGCGTTAGATCGTTGAGCGTGATCGGTGAGTGTCCGAAGTTGCGGGGCATCTTGGTTTCGCCTTCCAGCAAGGGTGGGTGCTTGGTGTACGTGGATCTTGTCTAAGGAGCGTGAGCTTACTCGATCTTGACAATTAACGCAAAAAGCAACGATTCGCGATTGCATGTATTTCGCCGGGCATGTTAGTCTCAACGTCAGTTTCAGTGGGGTTTCGGGCAAAGGGCCCGAGGCCCGGCCGCGAATCTATTTTGGAGCGTCCCCATGAGCAAAGCAGCTTCCCTCGCGATCGGTCTCGGCATCCTCTTTTGGGCAGCGGGCGCGAGTGCCCACACGCCCTTGTGTTCCTGCTACGACCTCGGTGACGAGACCATCCTCTGCGAGGGTGGTTTCTCCGATGGCTCCTCGGCCTCGGGTGTCGCGATGCGGGTCATCGGCGATGACGGCGAGCCGATCATCGAGGGTGCGATGGACGCGAACAGCGAGTTCGAGTTCGATCGTCCGACAGGGGATTTCAAAGTCGTGTTCGACGCCGGTCCCGGGCACCTGATCGAGATCGCATCCAGCGACATCCACTGACGGCCGGGGACCAACGCCGAGACCGCGTGCGAACCGGTGAACCCGCACCAGTCGCGACCAGGTCGAAGGTCAGTGTCGTTCCCCGCCCGTGGCACGGTCGAGTTCCGCGGTGGATCGTCACCGCCTCGTTCTTCCCCCTTCCTTACAGCTAAGCACGATTGGAGTTCGTAAAACCATGCAACGGAACTTGATGACCCGAGCACTCGCTTTGTCATTTTCTGCCTTGGCCTTCGCGGCCGCCAGTTCGGCTCAGGCCCATTTCCAGGTCCTCTATCCGTCGGCGCACCTCTTGGACGAGCCGGCCAAGGTCGAGCTGCGGCTGGTCTTCGGGCATCCGCTGGACAACGGTCATGTCATGGAGATGGGGGAGCCGGTCGACTTCTTCGTCGCGTTCCGCGGCCAACGGACGGATCTCAAGGGTGCGCTGGAACCGATCACCTGGAAGGGACCAGAAAACCAAGCGCGTGGCTATCGGGTCAGTCACCAGGTCACGCGCAACGGTGACTACATCTTCGCGCTGGTGCCGGCCCCGTACTACGAGGCCACCGAGGACGCCTTCATCCAGCAGATCACGAAGACCTATCTCAACAAAGGCGGCATGCCGACCGATTGGAACGAGCCGCTGGGTCTGCCGGCCGAGATCGTCCCGATGAACATGCCGACCCAGGTGCTGGCCGGCGGGACCTTCACTGGTCAAGTCCTGACCGAGGGCAAGCCGGCCGCCGGGATCGAATGCGAGGTCGAGTTCATCAACACCGAGGTCGACATCGCGAACAACGCGTTCGGCCAGGGCACACTTGTCGAACCGCCGTCGATGCCGATCGTGACCTTCACCGATGCCAACGGTTTCTTCACCTTCGGCATCCCGAGGCCCGGCATCTGGGGCTTCGCTTGCCTGGGTGCGGGTCCCGAGACCGAGTACGAGGGCAAGGAATTGTCGCAGGACGCTGTGCTCTGGGTGCAGGCGATCGAGTTGAAGTAGCCTGTTTGATGCGGTGCCGGTTGGTGGTCTCGGTGGGCCACCGGCCAGCGCCGCGACGGGGCACTTCTTGACGCGGTAGGATTTCCCGCCCACAGTCGCGGTTGATTTCGCGGGCCGGACATCCAGATGCGGGCCATCTGGATTGATTAGGATGCCCTTGTGTCGACCCTGTCTGTGATCATCCCGACCCGTGCCCTGGGGCCACACCTGGATCAGCTCCTCGCGAGCTGTCGCGATTGCCTGCCGGACGCGGAACGGATCCTGGTCGTGGCCGACCTGGGTTCCGCCCAGATCGAACGTGAAATGGATGCCACGCGGTGGCTCGATGGACAGACCCGCATCCTTTATGGCCCACCGGGACGCGGGCCGCAGTGCAATCTCGGTGCGCGGGCCGCGCGCGGCGATCTGCTGTTCTTTCTCCATGACGATAGCCGTTTGCCGATCGACGCCTGGACCCTGATCGAACGGCTGTTCGTCGAGCATGGCGTCCATCTGGCCTGTTTCCGTCTGCGCTTTGACGACCCTCACTGGCTGCTTGCGGTCTACGGGTGGTTTTCGCGGTTCGACTCGTTGCTGACGAGCTTCGGTGATCAGGGGATCCTGGTTCGCCGGAGCCTGTTCGACGCGCTCGGCGGTTTTCCCGACTGGCCGTTGTTCGAGGATGTCGACTTCCTGCGCCGGGCGCGCCGCGCGACCTCGATTCGCAAGCTCCCCGCGACCATCACGACCTCGGCGGCGCGGTATCTCGCTCGTGGTCGGGTGCGCCAGCAGCTCTTCAATGGCTGGCTGATCCTGCTCTATCTGCTCGGGACCGCGCCGGGTCGTCTTGCCGCCGCCTACGAGAGGCGTCGATGACGATCGATCTGTGGATCGGGCTCCTGGTGCTGATGGTCCTATTCGCGTTGGAAGGCTTGATTCCTTTCTATGCACCAGGTCCGGGACGTCTGGCCCACGCGGGTCGCAACCTGACGCTGGCGCTCGCGAGCGGCGTGGTCGGCGCCTTGCTCGCCCCTTTGGTGGTGCTCGCAACCGAGGTGGCCCGTCAGCAAGGCTGGGGGCTGCTTCATAGCATCGCGTGGCCGGGTCCGGCGGGGCTGATCGTCGGGGTCCTGCTCTTCGATCTCTGGATGTACTGGTGGCATCGCGCGAACCATGAGATCCGGCTCCTGTGGCGCTTGCACCGTGTCCATCACACGGATCCGCACATGGATTCGACGACGGCCTTGCGCTTCCACCCGGGCGAGATCCTGTTGTCGACACTGCTCAATTGCCTGGTGATCCTGGCCTTGGGGCTCGGCCTCGAAGGGCTTATCCTCTATCAGTCCTCGATGATCGCCGTGATCCTGTTCCACCATAGCAACCTGCGGCTGCCAGCCAGGATCGACCGCCTGTTGCGGCTCGTCATCGTGCCGCCGTCGATGCATCGTGTCCATCATTCGCAGATCCCGACCGAGACGAACTCGAATTACGGAACCCTGCTGTCGCTGTGGGACCGGCTCTTCGGGACCTTCCGCCTGCGCGAGGACCTCGCGCAGATCCGTTTCGGTATCGGCCGCTACGGCGAACCCGAGTGGCAGAGGCCGCGGCGATTGCTGATGCTGCCCTTTCGCGAGTAAACCAACATGACGACGGATCCGATCAAGGGTTTGCTGTTCGTCTACAACGCCGACAGCGGCCTGTTCAACACCCTCGCCGACATCGGCCACAAGATGTTTTCACCGCAGACCTATTCGTGTCAGTTGTGTGCGATCACGCATGGCTTGCTGACCGAAAAGGCCGCATGGCGCGAGTTCATCGGTTCGCTCGAGGTGCCGTGCGAGTTTCTGCACCGCGATGAGCTGCGTCGGCGCGAGCCGGATCTGGAAATCGACCTGCCCGCGGTGCTGCGGATCACCGACGATGGGTTGCGCGTCTGCATCGATGCGTCGACGCTGCGAGGTTGCCGCGATCTCGATGCGTTGAAGGGCAAGATCCAGCGTCTGTGTCTCGGGCGGCGTTGACCGGATGTCGATCCGTGGCATGCGCTGTCGATGACGCTCTAGGTTTGAAGGCTGGACGCATTGTACGGCCCAAGAAACCGCTCTCCATTGAAATGAATCAAATGCGATGGTGCGTCAGCGACCCATACCTCTGTTTCCCAGGCGATTTCGGGCAGGTATCGGGCCATGATCGCGCGATTCGGGAAAGCAGTCACATAGATCAGACCGGCAGTCGTCGTCCCCGCAAACAGCATGGTGAGCTCGGCGTATCGCTTGCCGTCGACCGGCCCGTGGCTGGTAACGGCCTCCACCAGCAGAAGCCAGTTCCTTGCGGTGTAGTGCAGAACCACATCAGGCATCTTGCCATGAGCATCCACCTTGCCGCCAAGCTCGGCGAGCAGGGCGGCATCGAAATAGCCCCACTTGTCGCCAGTGTCCCCGGCGTAGACCAAGACGCTGCCTGGCGCAAAGCGCGGTGCGAAGTCCTCAATGATCGCCACGATCAGTTCGCTATGCTCGCCGGGGCTGAGGGTGATTTGCTTCCCTGGTGCAATCTCGACGGGGATACGTTTTTGCTGGCGCTCTTTGGCATAGCGGGCCGCCAATGTTTCGCGTTCGGCAAGATAGCTCGACAGGTTTTTGCGCCACTTCGGCGTGCCGAAGGTACGCAGCAAAGCAAGTGCGGCCGGTTCGATTTGATAGACGGCCTTGGGACTATTCACCGCCCGATCTGGTTTGTCGGGGTTGTACAGCGCGAGACCGGCATCCACGAACTGATGCATGGTCTGCCGCCGTACCGTCTCGCGGGTGTTCGGCGCATAGTCCTTGTCATAGTGCTCCCTCGCCCAATCCATGATGGGCGTGATGCCCAAAAGCGGATTTTCGGAATGGACCCACATCTTGCCTGGCGTGAGGTTCAGCAGGGCGAGCAGGCAGAGGGCCGAACGCTCGTTTTGCTGCGCTCTCGGAAGGCCCAGGGAAGCGAGGATTTGCAGCGCGGCGGCAATATGGTCGTTCTTGTTGTTCGTCATTCGGTCAGGGTTCTTAGCTGGGCGTCGATCTCGTCTTGCGTCAAGACCCCCTGCTGCATGGCCCATGTCCCGAGCCGCACCAAGGCGCTGCGGCTCGGAAACCTCATCAGCTTCAGGTCGGTGGCGTTGACTTGGGTGTGGCCGTTGAATCGCCGGAAATGCTCGTCGACTGCGGTTGTGTTAAGGAATACGGCTAGCCCACGGGCCAAGGGCTCGGGCAAGCCGCGTTTGTTTTCGTGGAAGACGTTGAGATGGTTCTCAAAGCCCAGCATCGGCGCGGCACCGAACACGCTTGGTTCGACCACGCTGGCCACGATGCGGCGTTTTTCTTCCTTCGAGGAGAAACGCCGTACCACACAATAGAAGCCGTTCGGATAGAGCCACTTTTCAGTGTCGGGATTGTTCTCTATGGCGTTGGGCTTCTTCATGTCATCGATAGGCCAAGTGGTCCCGCTGCTGGTGAAATGGCCAGGGTAGAGTAAGGGGACCGTGTTCGACCCAGGGCGGTCACGCAGGTGGGTTTTCAGCCGGAAGTCGACAATCGGTCCGGTCGATACCTTTATACCAAGTTCGGCCAGCGTGTATCGGATCGCCCGGGATAGTTCGATAGCGTTCTTGTCGGGCGAGGTAGGCACATGGATAAACCGCTCGGGGTCGTGTGGGAATACGATCCGTTCGAACGGGTGTTCATGGCTGGTCAGATCGGCAAAGCTGTCATCGGTCGAGGTCGTAATCATGACCGGCCCTTGTTGACCGCCCCGCTCTAGGCGAATGATGATGTTCTCCTGGAGCACATCATCATCTCTGAAAGCTCTGCTGCGCGACTCGAACAGGTGCATGTGACGAATTGCCGTCCGTTCGAGGATGAAGTCGCGGAACCGGCGATAATACGGCCCATTGCAGAAGCTGCGCGGGATAATGGCAACGATCTGCCCGCCGGGTGCGGTGTGAGCTGCGGCTAGCGCAACAAAAGCGCTATAGAGATTCACCGTCTCGATGCCGACCCGGCGCAAAGCCAATCGGTGTGCAGAATGGCTGTTGATTTTCTTGTAAGGCGGGTTGAGGATCGCGTGCGTGTAGGGATCTAAGGGTCTTGAAAACAGATCGCCCGACAGTGAATCGACCGCGGCATGTATAAAATCCTCCTTATGGATATTTCCGACGAAATCGCCCCTGTGGCTGTAAGTGTCGAGCGTTTGCGATAAGTGGCTAACCAAAGTACGATCAAGCTCGAAGGCGTCCACCTCCACGCGCCGAAAGTGAAACCCGCCACCCCGCCATCGATCCAAAAAAGCCGCAGATAACGAACCGATTCCTGCCCCGGCGTCCAAGAGGCGACAAACCCCGTTCGCATCCGGGAAAAGGCTTGCCATGAATGCTGCTGTTTTTTCAGGCGTAAAGAACTGACCGAGCAGCGACTTGGTTCTTGCCTCGGTACTCTTGGAAAGTTGCAACCTCTTCTGTTCAACCGCTGATTGCATGATTGAGCCTCCTTTCTGCGCCCCATCGCCGGGTATGAACGGCTGCACATGAGCGCAGTCCGCCCCGTGCCGTTGTGCATGCTCGCCATGCACATGAGCCGATCGGGCGAAGGTCCACTCGCGGGCTAAACCGGCTCAGGGTGGCGGGCCGAAGGCCCGATCAAGGCGCCAGCTTGTGCCTTAAGATCTCGTTGACCTGTTGCGGATTCGCCTTGCCCTGGGTCTGCTTCATGACCTGACCGACGAAGAAGCCGAAGACCTTGTCCTTGCCTGCCCGGTATTGTTCGACTTGGGCTGGGTTCGCGGCGAGGATCGCGTCGATCAGGGATTCGATCGCGCCGCTGTCGGTGATCTGTTGCAGTCCCTTCGCGGCGATGATCGCATCGGCATCGCCCTCGCGGCGCCAGATGGCCTCGAAGACCTGTTTGGCGATCTTCCCGGAGATGGTCCCGTCGCGGACACGCACGAGCAGACCGGCGAGCAGCGCCGCCGTGACCGGGCCGCTGTCGATCTCGAGGCCGGCCTTGTTGAGGGCCGCGGCCAGTTCGCCGTTGATCCAGTTGGCGGCGAGTTTCGCGTCACCGCAGGTGCCCGCGACGGCTTCGAAATAGTCCGCGAGCTCGCGGCTGGTCGTCAGAAGCCCCGCGTCGTAGCTGGACAGGCCGTGGTCGCGTTGGAAGCGGTCGCGGCGCGCGTCGGGCAGTTCCGGCAGGTCGGCGGTCGCCTCGTCGACGAAGGCTGCGTCGATGACCAATGGCAGCAGGTCCGGGTCCGGGAAATAGCGGTAATCGTTGGCCTCTTCTTTGCTGCGCATCGACCGGGTTTCGTCACGCTCGGCGTCGTACAGGCGCGTTTCCTGGACGATACGCCCGCCACCCTCGGTGATCTCGATCTGCCGCGCGGCCTCGAAGACCAGTGCGCGCTCGAGGAAGCGAAACGAATTGATGTTCTTGATCTCGGTGCGGGTGCCGAGACGCGTCTCGCCGACCGGCCGGATCGAGATATTCGCGTCGATGCGGAATGAGCCTTCCTGCATGTTGCCGTCGCTGATGCCGATCCAACGGACGATCTGATGGATCTTGCGGGCGTAGGCTGCGGCCTCGGCCGGTGAGCGCAGATCCGGTTCCGAGACGATCTCGAGCAGCGGCGTGCCGGCCCGGTTCAAATCGATCCCGGTCAGGCCGTGGAAGTCCTCATGCAGTGACTTGCCGGCGTCCTCCTCGAGGTGAGCGCGCGTGACGCCGATCGTCTTGACCGATCCGTCGCCGAGTGTGATCTCGACTTGGCCGCGGCCGACGACCGGCCGTTCGTACTGGCTGATCTGATAGCCCTTCGGCAGGTCCGGATAGAAGTAGTTCTTGCGCGCGAACACGGAAGTTCCGGCGATCTCGGCGCCGATCGCCCGGCCGAAGCGGATCGCGAGACGGACCGCCTCGCGGTTGAGGACCGGCAGCACGCCGGGCAGGCCCAGGTCGATCGCGCAGGCCTGGGTGTTGGGTGCGGCGCCAAAGGTCGTCGGCGCGCCGGAGAAGATCTTGGAGCGGGTCGCGAGCTGGGTGTGGATCTCCAGCCCGATCACGGTTTCCCATGCCATGTCGTGGATCTCGGTCATGCGTAGCCGGCCGGCGTGGCCAGGTGCCAATCGGTCTCGCGTTGCAACCGGTGGGCCAGGTTCAGCAGACGCGCCTCGTCGAAATGGTGGCCGATCAATTGAAGCCCGACCGGCAGCCCGTTCGCGGGCGCGATCGGGATCGACAGCGCCGGCAGACCGGCGAGGTTCGCGGCGATCGTATAGATGTCGTTCAGGTACATGGCCACCGGGTCGTCGAGCTTCGCGCCGAGCGGAAAGGCCGGCGACGGCGTGGTGGGGCCGGCGATCACATCGACCTGCTCGAAGGCCCGGCGGAAATCGTCTGCGATCAGGCGCCGGATCTGCTGCGCCTTCAGGTAGTAGGCGTCGTAATAGCCGGCAGAGAGCACATAGGTGCCGATCATGATGCGGCGCTTGACCTCGGCGCCGAAGCCCTCGGCGCGTGAACGCTCGTAAAGGTCGACGAGATCGCGCGGGTCGGCGCAGCGATGGCCGAAGCGCACGCCATCGTAGCGGGCCAGGTTCGACGAGCACTCGGCTGGCGCCACCACGTAGTAGACGGGTACCGACAAGGGGCTGTTCGGCAGACTGATCCGATGGAGCGTGGCGCCGAGCCGGCGGTATTCGTCGAGCGCCGTCTCGACCGCCGCGGCGACGCCGGCATCGAGCCCGGCGCCGAAGTACTCGTCGGGCAGGCCGATGCGCACGCCGGTCAGGTCGGCATCGAGGTCGGCGCCATAGTCGGGGACCGGGACCTCGGCGCTCGTCGAATCCCGCGGATCGAAGCCGCTCATCGCGGTCAGCAATGCCGCCGCGTCGGCCGCCGTGCGGGCCATCGGACCGGCCTGATCGAGGCTCGAGGCGAACGCGATCAGGCCCCAACGGGATACGCGCCCGTAGGTCGGCTTGAGCCCGGTGATGCCGCAGAAGGCGGCCGGCTGACGGATCGAGCCGCCGGTGTCGGTGCCGGTCGCGGCCGCGCACAGCCGCGCCGCGACCGCCGCTGCCGAGCCACCGGAGGAGCCGCCGGGGACCCGGTCGGTAGCCCACGGATTGCGGACCGGTCCGTAGAAGCTGGTTTCGTTCGACGAGCCCATCGCGAACTCGTCCATATTGGTCTTGCCGAGGACCACGGCACCGGCCTGCGCGAGGCGTTCGACGACGGTCGCGTCATAGGGTGCGACGAAGTTGTCGAGCATCCGCGACCCGCAGCTGGTCTTCAGCCCGTCGGTGCACAGGATGTCCTTGTGGGCGATCGGGATACCGGTCAGCGGTCCGGCGTCGCCGGCCGCGAGCCGCTGGTCGGCCCGCCGTGCCGCGTCGAGGGCCTGGTCCGCTGCGACGGTGACGAAGCAGTTGAGGCTGGCGTCGAGGCGCTCGATCCGTGCCAGGTAATGGCGGGTCAGTTCTTCGCTCGAATAACGGCGAGCGCGCAGGTCGTCGGCTAGCTCGATGAGGGTCTTGTCATGCATCGGGATCGCGTCCGTCGCGAGAGGTCTTGACTGGGTTGGGCAGCGCGGAGCGCAGTGGCTACTCGATGACCTTGGGAACTAGATACAGCCCGTCCTCGGTCAGCGGGGCCACCTTCTGGAACCGGCTGCGCTGATTGGGCTCGCATGGCTCATCGGCACGCAGCCGCTGGACCATGTCGAGCGGGTGGGCAAGCGGTGCGATGCCGGACGTGTCGACCCGGTCCATCCGAGCGACCAGGTCGAGGATACTGGTCAGTTCGGTCGCGTAGCCACGCGCGTCGTCGTCGGAGATCGCGAGCCGGGCGAGATCGGCGATCTTCGCAATGTCGGAAGGGGTCAAGGACATCTTGTGGATAGCTCGGCAAAGAAAGGCGAAAACATATCACATTCAGCGCTCACGGGGTCGACGACGGGGCTTTCGTCTTCAGCTGCGATGCTCTCGGGAACGGGCGTCCCTGACCACCGCAGCGGGTTACCCGTGGGGCAGCGCGGCGATTCCATCCCACCGCTGGTGCGGCGGTTTTGTGATGCCGTCGGCAACTTCGGCGTGTTCGGTAGCCGAGCGATCGAATACCGCCGAACGCCGATGGTAAGATCCCGACCAGTTCTCTGACCGCTGGGCCAGGGGGATTCATGCACCGCCGAGATCGTTGCACGACCAGATGAAAAGCCTGCCCAAGGGCGCCAATGCGCTGTTGACCACCTCCGGTCGCGTTCGGGTCGCGATCCGCTGGCCGATTGGACGGCTGGAGGTCGATGCCGTGTGCTTTGCGGTCACGGACGCCGGCCGCGTCCCGGGCGACGAGTGGTTTCTGTTCTACAACCAGCGCGAGGCGCCCGGCCGCGGGATCGAACTGGCGGCGAGCGGGATCCAGCAATCGGATTTCGTCGTCCATCTGGACCGACTGCCGGCAACCGTGCAGCGATGCGTGTTCGCCGCGACCCTCGACGAGGGCACCTTCCGCGCGGCGATCGGCACCAGGCTGACCGCGATGGCCGACAAGGGCGAGACGCTGGAGTACAAGCTGGTCGAGGCGGGCGATGAGCAGGCGCTGATCCTTGCCGAGATCTATCGCCATGGGACCGGGTGGCGACTGCGGGCGATCGGCCAAGGTTTTCGTGGTGGTTTGCAGCCGCTAGCCGAGCATTTCGGGGTCAAAGTCAGGGAGGCGTCGCCGGTGCCTGACCGATCGGGCGCTGCCGCGGAGGCCGAATCACCGCGGGTACCGCCCACCGGCGGTGCGGAACCGCCCGCGACGCCACCGGCCGAGGGGCCGTCTTCACCGCCGCCCGGTCCCGAGCGCCGCCGCCATGGGTCGCGGATCGGGGTGTGGGCCGCTGCTGCGGTAGTGGTGGCGCTCGCCGGTCTCCTGCTCTGGTTCCTCGTGGCACCTCTCGTCGAGCGGCTCGCCGACGATCGATCGGAGCTGCCGGAACCTTCGCAGCCGGTCACCGCCCGTTACGAGCCGCCGACCTGCGCCTGGTCCGACGACGAGGTCTTCGAGCGTTATCACGCGCTGGGCGAAAGCTATATCCAGATCCTGCAGCGCGTCGATCAGAGCAACGAACGCCTGGCCCGGGTTCGACAGGATCTGATCGGCCTCGAAGGCCGCTGCGCGGCCGATTTCCTCGACAAGAACCGGCACGAGATCGAGGCCCTCGAGCGTCTGCCGGTTGGCGGCTGGCTCGATCAGGCGCTGCGGTTGAATGTTTGTGCCGGGCTTCTGATCAAGGCGATCGAGACGGCGCTCGATGGCGAGGGGCGGCCGATCATCATCCAACGGTTGGTGCGAGAGGCCGATCGAGCGCGTAACTTGGAATCGGATCTGACCAACATCTCCCGTGATCTCGCGTATCTGCGCAACAAGACCGAACGGCTGAAGCTCGGCTACCACGAAAACCTCGAGGCCTGCTTGGAGTGACCATGACGGAAGATCGTGTTACGTCGCTTCTGATTAGGGCTCTAGCGGGCCTGTCCCTATGCGGGTGTCTCCTGGTGGCCCAGGTCTCGGCGCAAGACAGCGGATACAGTGCGAGGAACCCCAATCGCACCAACCCGACCATCGTGCTCGAGAACGAGATGTCGAACATCCGCGCGTCGAATGCCCAGCTCGATGCGCGGATCCGGACTGCGATGGAAAAGCTCGAGGAGGTCGCCCGGCTGACCTCGGAGGACGAGAAGGAGGTCGAGGTCGATTCGCTGTTCTTCACGCTGCGCGACGAGGTTTACGGTGTCCTCGATCAGCTCGATCTGAACAGCGATTTCGCCGATGCGCTGAATCGGGCCAAGGAGGGGACCATCGTGCTGAAGAGCTGGTATGAACGCCAACCTCCAGATTACCCGAACCGCGAGCAGAGCATCGCGCAGTTGGAGCGCGCGATCCAGGAGTACGACATCGTCGACGAGCAGTTGAACCAGAGCCGCACGCTGGCCCAGGAAAAGCTCTCGACGATCATGCGCCAGCATCGCGTGATCCTCCAGGAGATGAAGATCGGTAAGGTCCTGGAGGCCATTGCCGCGGCGCGCGCTGTCGTCGAGGGGCTCAACGACATCACGACCGCGATGACCGTGGTCGAGGAGAAGACCTATCAGAGCCTGAAGACCTCGGTGCCGATCTCGAACTGAACCCCTCCCGCAACCGAATCGCTGATGACCACGAGGACGATGACGATGACGAAGACGCTAACGGCGCTGCTCGCCGGGCTGTTGATCCTGACCCTTGGCGCGGCGGTCGCGCAAGGGACCCGGCAGCCGGACATGGCCAATCTGTTTCAGAAGGTCAACCGGGTGGCCTTGGAGCTTCAGACCAACTTGACTGACCTGGAGGCCAGTATCCAGGCGAGCCGGGATTCGATCGAGCAGGGGGGGCGGGTCCTCGATGGGATGCTCGCATCGGTCACCCGCGTCCAGCAAAGCATGGCCGAGGACAGCGAGATCTGGCAAGAGCTCGGGGCCCTGCTCGAGCTCTGGGAGGAGCGCCGCAAGGCGACGCTCGAACGCTCCGAGGCCAATCCGGCCTTCCTGCCGATCGCACAGGCCTGGCAGCAGCGGCTCGAAACGGCCCGCACCCTGCGCAACCAGATCAGCACCGAGCGGGCCAACGCCACCGCGCTGATGCGCGCGATCGAGGCCGACCGCGACATCGTGCTCGCCTACTACGAACTGGGGCAGGCCGACAAGGCGATCGAAGGGCTCAAGAAGGTCGGCGCGAACCTGGCCAACCTGAACCGGAACATGCAGGTGATCGTCGAGACGGCCAATGCTGCCCAGCAGACGCCGATCCCGCAATGACGAATGCGCTGCGAATCGCCGGCGGATGCGGTTCGGCCTCGTGGTTGGCCGTCGCCCTCGTTCTTGGTGGCCTTACGATCCCCGGAGTGAGTGCGGATCCGCCGGCGGTCGCGGAGCCGATGCCGTCGTCGGCGATCGCGACAACCGAATTCGACGGCATCCTCGAGACCTTGGATGGGTTGGAGCAGCGTCTGACGGACATCGCCGAGCGGGCCTTGGTCGATGCCGATGCGGCCGTTGCCGTCGAGGAACGTCGCCGTCATGAGCGCCTGTACGACGAGACGAGTCGGCGTCTCGGCGAGCTCCAGTCCGCTCGGCTCGATTTTCTCCGTGAGCTCGATCGCCTGACCGCGGCGGACCCGGAGGCCGGGGGTGGCCGCTGACCGTGAGACCGAGACCGGGGCGCCGCATGGTGTCGGGGGCGCACCCGGTCCGATCGTCCGCCCGCTGGCGGCGGCCGGGCTGCTGACGCTGGCCGGCGCCGCCACCTTCGCGCGTTTCCTCGACCCCGCCTCACTCCCGGCCACCCTGGGCCGACTCTTGGCCAACGGCTTCTGTCAGGCCATGATCGCGTTGTTCGCCGCGCTGGTTCTCTACGCGGGCTTTCAGCACCTGAGCCTGGTCCGCGATCGGCGCGCCTTGGCGGAGCGCCTGGCGCTCGCTGGTTCCTCGGCGGCGACGGACACGGGTCGTTGGCTCAGCCATCTCGTCGGCCCACCGCCGGACCCGGTGCGGGAGTTCACAGCCCTGCGCGGGCCGAGGCCGCCATCCCAAAGTTCTCGTGACGACGATGCCCAGTTCATCGCTTACCTGCTAGCGGCCCGCCATCAACAGCATCAACAGCGCTTTGCGCCGATCGGGTTCGGCGTATGGGTCCTGCCGCTGCTCGGTTTCATCGGCACCGTGGTCGGGATCGGCCAGGCCCTCGGCGGGCTAGAGCAATCGGTGATCCCGGCGACCCCCAGCGACACTGGCCTGGCCCCGTTGCTCGGCGGCCTGCGTTTCGCGTTCGACACGACCTTCGTCGGGCTGACCCTGGTGATCCCGACCATGATCGTTTTGTTGGCGCTGCGCGCGCGGGCGCAGACGCTCGACCTGGTCTATCGGCGGATCCTGCTCGGCCGTCCGGTGCACGAGGCGGATCGATGAGCCTGGATCCTTCCGCGGAGGCCGATCCCGGTCTGCCTCTGTGGCCCTTCTTCGATTTGATCGTGGCCGTCATCGGCATCCTGATCCTGGTCTTCGCGCTGCATCAGGCGGTCGAGGGGGCGCTGGGCCGCCAATTGATGATCGATGACCTGATCGTCTGTGCGCGAGATGGGACCATCTCTTATTTCGCCGCTCCCGAGGCCGAGCCGGTCGACTTCAGCGCGCGACAGGTGCCAGACCTGTTGGAGGGACTGACGGGTCAGGCCGGAGGCTCGAGAAATCTGGTCTTTGCCGTGACAGCAGACTGTTTTGACACCCGTCGTTTGTTCGAGGAGGAGCTGGCGCGGTTCAACGCGCGCCTGAATAGACCCGATGCGGAGCGCGCGGTGTTCCGTGTGGCCTTTCGCCCGCTGTCGAGCGAGCCCGGCGCGACGCAGCGCCTCCTGGGCGAATGGCGCACGACGGTGATCCGTGATGGACCCTGATGAACCGGCCAACGAGGCCCTGTTGGATCTCGCGACCAATCTGTTGGCGGTGATCCTGATCGTTACGCTCTTTTCGTTGATCTCGGTGCCGCACCGGCAGCAGGGATCGCCCCATCCGGCGGCCCGATCGATCGTCGCCGAACCCTTCGTCGAGCCGCGCCGCGACCTGTTTCCGCCCTTTTCGCGCTTCTACTTCGTCGTCGGCGACCGGGTCGTGCGCTGGGATCAGGAGGCCGTCGTGACGGCTCGGCTCGCCGAGCCGCGGCGGCTGACCGGCACCACGCACCAGGGGCGTTTCGAGTGGCTACCCGAGCCGCTAGTGACGCGCGACATCGATACCTTTCAAATGCGGTTCTTCGTCGATGCCGCCGCGGTCTCGGCGCACGAACCGCCATTCACCGAGTCGGCCGCCGCACGACTGTTGCTCGACCTGCTCGAAGGCCATGCCGTCGAGCGCACGGCGCCGGTCTTCATCGTCTATCCGGACGGCCTGGAGACCTTCGCCCGTTTCTACGACTCGCTTCGGGCTAGCGGCATTCGCTTTCGGTGGTTCACGCATCAGCCGGGCGAGCCCCTGTTCCTCGGCCGCCATCCGGCGCAATTCACGCACCATGCGATCTATTGGTGACCTGGTCGAGGTCGGCGGCGCCGATCGGCGCCGCCGCCTCTCCGGCCTCGCCGCGCTGGCGCTCGCGGCCCTGGTGCCCTGGGTCCTGTGGGGTCTTCTCAGTGCGCCCGTGAACAACGATTGTGACGGGGCGTGCGCGGCCGATGGCGACCGTGAAGCGGCGCTGGCGGCCTGGCAGCACTTCTGGTCGGATCTCGCCGAGCGCGGCGAGACGGCGCTGCATCCGGCCGCAGCGGATCCATCCTTGCGGGCCGCCGGCGACACGGCCTTCATGCGCTATCGCAACCTTTGGGGATCGATCGACCGCGACGCGCGCGAGGCGTTTCAGAACGCGGCATTGAGCTCCGATCCGGACGCCAAGGTCAGACTGCTCCACCCCTGGACAATGGCCGCCGACAAACACGTGCGGTTTCGCGCGCGCTTGGAGATCGCGCGGATCCATCTGCGCCGCCGCGATCTCGCGGCGGCCGAAGCCATGGCGCGCGAGGCGCTCGCGGTCGCGGACTTGGTACCGGCGATCGTGGCCGACGCCTATTTCGTGCTCGGCGCGGTGGCCTTCGAGGCCCGCGACCTCGATCGTGCCGAGGAGGCATTGGCCCGAGCGGTGGCGGCGGATCCAGGGTTTTGGGATGCCCGGCAGATGCATCTTGCGGTTCTGGCCGAGCAACTCGGGCAACCGCGCCAGGGCACCGCGCCCTGTCTCAACCGCACCCGTGAGATGATCGAGCACCTGGGGGCCCTGCCGGCGCTGGCCGAAGACCGAACCCAGTACCGCGACCTGGCCGACCGTTTCGCGCTGGCGTCGCCGGTGGACAATCCGGCGCTTGCGTTGCTCGCCGGGCTCGGCTACCTGTGGTCCGGCGACCTCGGGCGCGCACGCGACGCGCTGACCCGCGCCGAGGGCGCCCGTGGTCCGCTGCCGGGGCCATGCGCCGACCAGATCCGGGACCAGGCCCGTGCTTATCGCGCGACGCTCGAGTGACGGCTTTGGGAACCTTGTTTGCCTTGTCGCTGTGGATCCTGGTGCTCGGCTGGGCCGCCCGGCCGTCCGTGGCGGGCCACCCGTCGACTCCTATCCTCAGTGCGTTCACCTGGTGCGCGGTCGCAGCGCCCCTCGCCGCCTCGCCCTTCTGGCTGGCGCGGCTCAACGAATGGCAGACCGCCGAGGCGGTGACGTTAGCGGGTCCCGAGACGGCCTATTTATGTCTGTGGGCCTTGGTGCTGCGGCCGCTGCTGGTCCAACGATTCGACGGTGCCCAGCTCGTCGCGAGCGTCAGCCAGGCATTGGTGGCCGCGGCGGCCGTGGGTCTCGCCGTCGACATCGGCGATCTCGTTTTTCCGTACTGGTCACCGAGTGGCTCGCCCGGGTGGGTCGAGATGGCCGCGTTCGCGCTCCTCATCGGGATCCTGTTCGTCGGCGGGCTGGCCCTCGCGCAGCAGATCGACGCAACAGGCGGTTCCTGGGACTACCCGGCCTGGTTCGCCGGTTTCCTGGTGATCTCGCACCCGGCGGCATCCTGGTCGTCGGCTCTCGCCCTTAACCAGGGCGATGGACTCTGGGTCTTGTCCGCGTTCTACGCGCTTGCGGCAGCAATCCATGTCTGGCAAGGATCCGCGCCCTTTGGTCACCCACCGCGCCAAGGTTCGGCCTGATCGGTGGTTCGGTCGCGGCGCTTTTTCCTTGTCCAACCGTACGCGCGTTGTTAGATTAGATGGATTTCGGCGGAGGTGGGGATCCCGACGCTGGGCCGGCCGGAATCGCGGTTGGTCGGTTGCGCCTCGGTGCGTCGATCGGTTCGCTCTGGTCGCGGCCGCGATGCGAGCACGTCCTGATACACATCTCATATGCCTTCGGACCCTGGAGCCTGCGAGGCCGGCCGGTGCGCCTTGCTGTGTGCCGAAGGTGCGGCCAGGCGAGGGCGCTATCACGGTTCAATTCAGCTAAGTTGGTGACCTTTAATGTTATTCCGACGTCTTCGCGGGATCTTCTCGAATGACCTGGCCATCGATCTGGGCACGGCTAACACCTTGATCTACGCCCGCGGTCAAGGGATCGTCCTGGACGAACCCTCGGTGGTCGCGATCCGCGAGGAGCGCAAGGGTGGCGCGCGCACGGTGGCCGCGGTCGGCGAGGAGGCCAAGCGGATGCTAGGGCGCACGCCGCAGAACATCACGGCGATCCGGCCGATGAAGGATGGCGTGATCGCGGACTTCACGGTCACCGAGAAGATGCTTCAATACTTCATCCACAAGGTGCACGAGAGCCGCATGATTCGTCCGAGTCCCCGGGTGCTGATCTGCGTGCCCTGTGGCTCGACGCAGGTCGAACGGCGCGCGATCAAGGAATCGGCGGCCGGGGCCGGCGCGCGGGAGGTCTATCTGATCGAAGAGCCGATGGCCGCCGCGATCGGCGCCGGCCTGCCGGTCGACGAGGCGCGGGGCTCGATGGTGCTCGACATCGGCGGCGGGACATCCGAGGTCGCCGTGGTCTCGCTGAACGGGATCGTCTATTCGAACTCCGTGCGCATCGGTGGTGATTCGTTCGACGATTCGATCATCAGCTATGTCCGCCGACATTATGGCACCGTGATCGGCGAGGCGACCGCCGAGCGCGTCAAACACGCGATCGGTTCGGCCTTCCCGGGCAACGAGGTGCTCGAGATCGAGGTGCGCGGCCGCAATCTGGCCGAAGGGGTGCCGCGCAGCTTCACGCTGAACAGCAACGAGATCCTCGAGGCCCTTCAAGAACCCCTGCATAACATCGTCGCCGCGGTCAAGACCGCGCTCGAGCAGACGCCACCGGAATTGGGTGCCGACGTCGCCGAATGCGGCATCGTGTTGACGGGCGGGGGCGCGCTGCTCAAGGGCATCGATCGTCTGGTCGAGGAGGAGACCGGTCTGCCGGTCATCGTCGCCGAGGATCCATTGACCTGCGTGGCGCGTGGCGGCGGCAAGGCGCTCGAGATGTCCGATTCCCGTGGTCTGGATCTGCTGGCGGCCGAGTAAGTCCGTTGGTGACGACGCCATATCGCTTGTGCTGACGGGGTGACGCCATCAAGCCCCTCTTCGTCCGAGGTCCTTCGCCCGTGGTGCGGCTGGTGCTGGCCGCCTTCCTCGGGTTTGCCCTGATGGTTGCCGACCACCGTTATCAATACCTGGAGACCGTGCGCGGCTCCTTGTCGGTGCTGGTCTATCCCTTCTACTATCTGGCTAACCTGCCGGACACCCTGTTGCATCGAGTTCAAGGACGGCTGGCCGACGACGAGGTCCTGCGGCGGGATTTGGCCGCCTTGCAGCGGGAGAACCTGCTGCTGAGGGCTCGGATGCAGAGGTTCGAATCGCTCGAGGCCGAGAATCGGCGCCTGCGCGATCTGCTCGGTTCTTCGGTGCGGGTCGGTGAGCGTGTCTTGATCGCTGAACTGCTCGCGGTCGACCTGAATCCCTACCGCCACCACCTGCTGATCGACAAAGGGGCGCGGGCCGGGGTGTTCGTCGGCCAGCCGGTCGTGGATGCCCGGGCGGTGATGGGTCAGGTCGTGCGTGCCGACCCGCTGACGGCGAGGGTGCTGCTGATCACGGATGTCGAGCACTCGCTGCCGGTCGAGGTGCTGCGCAATGGGTTGCGTGCGATCGCGTCCGGCACGGGTTTGATCAATCAGCTGGAGTTGCCCCATCTGCCGAAGAACGCCGACATCCGCGTCGGCGATCTGCTGGTCACGTCGGGACTCGGGGGGCGCTTCCCGGCCGGGTACCCGGTCGCGCGGGTGGCGACCGTCGACAGCGAGCCCGGCAACGCGTTCGCGACGGTGACGGCTGAACCCCTTGCGCGGCTCGACCGGTCGCGCGAGGTCCTGTTGGTGTGGATCCCGTCCTCGAGCGAGCACGCCGCTGGCGATCCCAGCGAACACAGCCTGAACGAGGCGCCCGAGCGATGACCAAACGCACCCGTCGTGGGGGTGGGGTGATCCTCGCCACCTTGGCCGTGGCCATGATTCTGACCCTGCTGCCGATGCCGGACTGGTCGGTGCCGTACCGTCCACCCTGGATTGCGCTGACGCTGCTTTACTGGGTGTTGGCGGTGCCGGAACGGGTCGGCGTCTTCTCGGCCTTCGGGTTGGGCCTCCTGCTCGATGTGGTGTCGGCGAATCTGTTGGGTCAACAGGCGTTGTCGCTGGCCGTCATGGCCTATCTCGCCGAGGTTCTGCACCGACGAATCCGTTTGTTTCCTCCCTTGCAGCAGACCTTGTCGATCTGGATGCTGTTGCTGGTCGAACGTCTGTTGTTTCTCTGGTTGCTGGTCGCGACCGGCCAGCCGCTGCCGCCCCCCGTCTATTGGGCGGGTACCGTCACTGGCATGCTGCTGTGGCCCTGGCTATTCGTGGTGTTGCGTGATCTCCGTCGCCGTTTTCGAGTTGCCTGATCTGGCAACGGGGAGGGCTGGTGGTTGATCCAACCATCAAGGACCGCTTCTTCGAGCAACGCCTGATTGGACGACGGCTGCTGGTCGCCGCCTTGTTCGTCGTGGCGGCGCTCGCGTTGGTGGTGGTCCGGGTGGTCGATCTCCAGGTCACGAATCACGAGCACTTCTCGACCTTGTCCGAGGATAACCGGGTTCGCGTTTTGCCGTTGCCACCGACCCGCGGGTTGATCTACGACGCGAACGGCATCCTGCTTGCCGACAATTACCCGACCCATTCGCTCGAAATTGTCCTGGAAAAGGTCGGCAGCCTCGAGACGACGCTGGCCGAGCTGTCGCGGATCGTCACGATCGAAGAGGGCGACCAACGGCGTTTCGAGCGGTTGCGAAGGCAGCGTCGCCATTACGAAGGGATACCGATCCGGCTGAATCTGACCGCGCAGGAGATGGCACGTTTCGCGGTCGATGCTCACCGTTTCCCGGGTGTCGACATTCGCGCCGAACTGGTCCGTTACTATCCGCTCGGGGAACACACGGCGCATGTGCTCGGTTACGTGGGTCGCATCAATGAGACCGAATGGCAGCAGATCGACCGATCGGCCTACGCGGGGACGCACTTCATCGGCAAGAACGGGCTGGAAAAGGCCTATGAACGACAATTGCATGGCCGGGTTGGCCACCAGCAGGTCGAAGTCAATGCCCGGGGCCGCGTGCTGCGGGTCCTCGCCAGCGAGCCGCCGGTGCCAGGACAGGATCTGCACCTGTTCCTGGATATCCACTTGCAGCGACGCGCCGAGGCCGCGATCGGTGACCGGCGTGGGGCGCTGGTAGCGATCGAGCCGCGAACCGGCGGCGTGCTGGCGCTGGCTAGCACGCCCAGCTTCGACCCGAACCTGTTCGTGCAGGGGATCAGCCAAGCCGATTACAACGCGCTGATCCGCTCCCTCGACAAGCCCCTGTTCAACCGTGCCGTGCGAGGGCAATATCCGCCTGGCTCGACGATCAAGAGTTTTGTCGGTCTCGGTGGCTTGAATGCCGGCGTGACGACCTTCGAACGCGCGAAGTGGTGTCCGGGTCACTACAGCCTGCCGGGTCACAGCCATCGGTTTCGCGATTGGAAGCGCACCGGTCACGGCTCGGTCGCGATGGAGCGGGCGATCGTCGAGTCCTGCGATGTGTACTTCTACGACCTCGCGAATCAGATGGGGATCGATCGCCTATCCGCGTCGCTGATCGAGTTCGGGTTCGGGATGCGGACCGGCATCGATGTATCGGGCGAATTGCCGGGATTGGTGCCGACGCGGGATTGGAAGCGGACGACCCGGCGGCAGCCCTGGTATCCAGGTGAGACACTGATCCTCGGGATCGGCCAAGGCTATTTCCTGGCCACGCCCCTGCAGTTGGCCGTCACCACGGCGGCGATGGCGACGCGCGGGCGCTTCATCGAGCCGCGGGTCGTGCGCGCGCTCGGCGACGCCGCTGGGGCCTTATCGGCCGAGACCGGAGTCGTCGCGCGACAGATCGAGATGGCCAAGCCCCAGGATTGGGAGAAGGTGATCCGGGCGATGGTCAATGTCGTCGATGGCGGTCGTGGCACGGCCCGGCATATCCGCAGCGGCTCGTACCGGATCGCCGGGAAGACCGGCACCTCGCAGGTCTTCTCGCTCGGCCAGAACCAGGTCTACCGCGCCGACGAGATCGACGAACGGCTCAAGGACCATGCCCTGTTCGTCGCCTTCGCACCCGTGGACGACCCCCTGATCGCGGTCGCGGTCATCATCGAAAACGGTGGCGGCGGCGGCTCGGTGGCTGCGCCGGTCGCCGCCGAGGTCATCGAAGCCTATCTGGAGCGCCCGGAAGTCCTGGCCCGCGCTGGGGGACGCTATGATCGATAAGTCCTCGCTCTCATCCCGGCCGCTCGGCTTGCCCGGCGAGGCTTCGCCGGGCCTGCTTGTGCGGTGGCATCTCGATTGGCCCTTGATGGCGGGTCTGTTGCTGCTTTGCGGGCTGGGGCTGATCGTACTGTACAGCGCGGCGGAGCAGGATCTGGCCCGGGTCCAAAGCCAACTCGTGCGGCTCGGCGTGGCATTCGGGCTCATGGTGTTGGTCGCTCAAATTCCCCCGGTCCATTTCCAGCGCTGGGCCCTGGCGATGTTCGCGGCCGGGATCGTCATGCTGGTCCTGGTCTTGCTGATCGGTGACATCGGGAAAGGCGCGCAACGCTGGCTGGATCTGGGGTTCGTCCGCTTCCAACCCTCGGAACTCCTGAAACTGGCGGTGCCCATGGTACTGGCTTGGCTGTTCGCGCAGCGACCTCTGCCGCCGCGTCTGCCGTGGCTCCTGCTCGCGGCGGTGATGATCCTGGTGCCGGTCATGCTGATCGCGCGGCAACCAGACCTCGGAACGGCACTGCTGGTCGCGAGCGCTGGGCTTGTGGTGGTCTTTCTGGCTGGCTTGAGCTGGCGCCTGATCCTGGTGCTCGGTGCCGTGCTGGCCGCGCTGGCGCCGGTCCTTTGGTTCGCGATGCGGGACTATCAGCGCCAGAGAGTGCTGACCTTTCTGAACCCGGAGAACGACCCCCTCGGTGCCGGCTACCACATCATCCAGTCGCAGATCGCGATCGGGTCGGGAGGGTTGCATGGCAAGGGGTGGCTCGCCGGCACCCAATCCCACCTGGAGTTCCTGCCGGAGCGCTCGACGGACTTCATCTTTGCCGTGCTCGGCGAGGAATTCGGTCTGATGGGTATCCTCGTCGTGCTTTCGGTGTACCTGCTGGTCATCTTTCGTGGTCTGTACATCGCAAGCCAGGCCCCGAACACCTTCGGGCGTCTGCTCGCCGGCGGTTTGGTGTTGGTGTTCTTCGTTTACCTGTTCGTAAACACCGGGATGGTCGCTGGCCTTCTTCCGGTCGTCGGGGTACCCTTGCCGCTCGTCAGTTACGGGGGGACCTCGCTCGTCACCGTCATGATTGGCTTCGGGATCATCATGTCCATTCACACCCATCGAAAAAAGCTTTCCGTATAGGGCATTCGCACCTATACTGCGCGTGCCATGTCAAATTCGACGCGTGAGGACATCGCTCGGCGCTGCTTGTGGCCCATGGTCCTCGCCCTGGCGGCGATCGGGCCGCCGGTCGCGAGCACCGAGATCCCGGAAGCCTACGCGGCCGGCCGGCAAGCCTTCATTGGCGAGGTGGCCGAGCGCCATGGTTTCGACCGGGCGTCGCTGACGGATCTGCTGGATCAGGCCCGCTATGATCCGGCGATCATCGCCGCCATCACGCGGCCATTCGAGGCCCGGCCCTGGCCGGAGTATCGTGCCCTCTTCGTGACCTCGGAACGGATCGCACGCGGTGTCGAGTACTGGGCGGCGCACGAAGACTGGCTGAGGCGTGCCGAAGCGGATTATGGCGTGCCGCCTCAGATCATCGTTGCCATCATCGGCGTCGAGACCAACTACGGCGCGAACCTGGGTCGACACCGCGTCATCGACTCGTTGACGACACTGGGCTTCTCCTATCCGCCGCGCGCGGATTTTTTTCGCCGGGAACTGGAGGAGTTGCTGTTGCTCGCACGCGAGGAACGGATCGATCTGACCTCGGTCACCGGATCCTACGCGGGTGCGATGGGCAAGCCGCAGTTCATCTCCTCGAGCTACCGGGCCTACGCGATCGATTTCGATGGCGATGGCCGCCGTGATTTGTGGAATAGCGACGCCGACGCCATCGGCAGCGTGGCGAATTATCTCCATCGACATGGGTGGCGTCGCGACGCCGCGGTGGCGGTGCCGGCGCGCGTGCCGCCGGGTGGAGCCGCTCCATTGCCGCTGGCCGAAGGGGGGCCCTTGTCGCCGGCGATCCCGGCAAGTGTCCTGCGGGAGGCGGGCATCGCTTGGCACGGGCACATCGACGAGGAGGCGCCCAGCACGCTGATGCGCCTCCCCGGGGGGGTGGACGAATATTGGCTGGGGCAAGCCAACTTCTACGCCCTGACACGCTACAACCGTAGCAATCTGTATGCGATGGCCGTCGCCCAGCTGGCCGACGAGATCCGCGTCGGCCGGTTGGCTCGATGAGCCTGGTGCGCTGCCTCTCTCGCTGAGGAAAGGCGCACGACGCACGAGTTTCCATTGGTGGCTTGTTACCGCCGAAACCGACTGGGTGATCCCCAGCCGGATCCTTTCGGGCGTCGCCTGGCGCGGCACCCTGCGACAAACGGGGCAAACGGGGAAAGAGCCGGATGAGAACGAAAGCGAAGCGAAGCGAGGGGTCGATTGGTTGGGGGCGGCTGTTGTTCGCCGTTGCGCTGGTCGCACTCCTGAGTGGGTGCGTGACGACCGGTGATCCGCGTCTGGTCGAAGACTCCGGGGCGAATGCGACATTGGTCGAGCCGGAGAGGGACGAACGCGTCGCGCGTGACCGCGACGCGGAACCGCCGGCTACTGCGACGCCGCAGATTGCCGGGTCTTATGTCGTTTTCGGCAAGCGTTACGTCACCTGGGATTCGAGCGAAGGCCATGTCGAACGGGGCTTGGCGTCCTGGTACGGCCGCAAGTTCCATGGCCGTCGGACCAGCAATGGCGAACGATATGACATGTATGAGTTAACGGCGGCCCACCGTTCCCTGCCTTTGCCGACCTATGCCGAGGTCACCAACCTGAACAATGGCCGCAGTGTGTTGGTCAGGATCAACGACCGCGGCCCGTTCGTCGGCGATCGCGTCATCGATCTGTCCTACGCGGCGGCACGTGAACTGGGAATGGTCCAGGCGGGCGTGGCCAAAGTCGAGTTGCGGGCCGTCGATCCGCCGCGGCGTCAGGTTCAGGACGAGCAGTTCCTGATCGCCGAGCGGGCAACCCCGTCCAACGCCGTCGAGGCGACGGATGCCGTGGCGCTCGAAGGCCAGGTACTGGCGCAACCGGCCAGTTCGACGGTTGCATCCGTGTCCGATCCAGCGGTCGCCTCGTTGGCCGCGTCGGATAGCCGCGACGATTCGGCGGCTGGCTCGATCGGCGGGGTATCCAGCGGGCGCCTGTATGTTCAGGCGGGAACCCTCGGGAGCCGGGCGTCGGCCGAGCAGCTCCGGCGCCGTCTGCTCGATCACCTGACCGAACAGGTGCAAGTCCGCATCAGTGCGGATGCCGAGATCGCTGGGTACGCGTTGCAGATCGGGCCGTTGGCCTCGGCTGCGGAGGCCGAGGGTGTCGAGAAACAGCTCGTGGCCATGGGTGTGACCCAGACCCAGACGCGTGTCGAGTAGCGGATGCGAAACCCGCGGCGGCCGGGTAGAATCCATGGCCGAGCTCGTCCCGCTCGGTGCCCGAAACCGGTCGCGTCTGCCCATGGTGAAATCGTCGTCGATGAAACAGCGCATGCCGATTCTTGCGATTCTCGTCGGTTTTCTTATCTGGCCCGTCGTCGGGTGGGCCCAGGCCTTGGTGCCGGACCCGCCGTCGATCGGCGCCAAGAGCTACCTGGTGATGGACCACCAGACTGGCGAAATCCTCGTCGAGCACAATGCCGACGAGCGTGTGGAGCCGGCCAGCCTGACCAAGATCCTGACGGCCTACACGGTGTTTCGCGAGGTGGCGGCCGGCAAGTTGAGCCTGCACGACGAAGTACTGGTTAGCGAAAAGGCGTGGCGCACGCCGGGCTCGCGGACCTTCATCGAAGTCGGCACGCGCGTGACGATCGAAGACCTGCTGATGGGCATGATCGTCCAATCGGGCAACGATGCGAGCGTCGCGCTGGCGGAACATGTGGGCGGTAGCGAGGCCGTGTTCGCCGACTTGATGAATGCCCATGCCCGGAGGCTCGGCGCCCGGAACAGTCATTTTGCGAACGCCACCGGTTTACCGCATCCGGAGCTTTACACGACAGCCCGCGACATCGCGCTGATCACCTCCGCGTTGATCAGTGAGTTTCCCGATGACTATCTGCGATACAGCGTCCGGGAGTTTACCTTCAACAACATCAAGCAGCCGAATCGCAATCGTTTGCTCGCGCGTGACGACTCGGTCGATGGTGTAAAGACCGGCTACACCGACGCCGCCGGCTACTGCCTGGTGACCTCGGCCAGGCGTGAGGGGCGGCGCTTGGTGACAGTCGTCATGGGTTCGAAGGGGCCGGAGCAACGGGCCCAGGAGAGTCTCGCGCTGCTCAACTACGGCTTTCGTTTCTTCGAGTCGCCGCGGTTGTACGAGGGCGGTGTGGCCGTCGCGAACCTGCGGGTCTGGAAAGGGGCAACGACCGAGGTTCCCGTTGGCCCGCTCACCGATGTCCATGCCACCATTCCGCGCGGCCGCTACGAGCGCTTGGAGGCGGGCCTGATCCCGGCGCCGGTGCGTGAGGCGCCCCTCGCTCATGGCGATATTCTGGGCACCATCGTCGTGACGCTGGACGGTCATGAGATCAATCGGGTGCCGGCGGTCGCGCTGCGCGATGTCGAGCGCGGCGGATTATGGCGCCGGCTGGTCGATTCCGTGATCGATCTGGTACAGCGATGAGCGGGGCTCTATCATTGGCGTTTTTTGGGACGCCGCCATGGGGGGCTCGCTGCTGATCGTCCGATTCCTTGGCCTCAGACCCTATGTCGAGGCCTGGCAGGCCATGCGTGTCTTTACCGATACCCGTGATCGCGCGACCCCGGACGAGCTTTGGCTCCTGGAGCACCCGCCTGTGTTTACGCTGGGTCAAGCGACCCGCCCCGGCCATCTGCATGATCCCGGCGTTATCCCCGTCGTGCAGTCGGATCGTGGAGGGCAGGTGACCTACCATGGCCCGGGTCAACTGGTCGCCTATCTGCTGCTGGATCTGCGCCGCGCCGGGCTTGGCGTCAAGCGGTTGGTCCACTTGCTGGAACGGGCGGTGATCGATGTGCTGGCCGGTGAATCGATCACGGCTGCGGCCCGTCCCGATGCGCCGGGGGTCTATGTCGAGGGGGCGAAGATCGCCTCGCTGGGCTTGCGGGTTCGCGATGGCTGCTGTTACCACGGGGTGGCGCTGAATCTCGACCTGGATCTGGCGCCGTTCGAACGGATCGATCCGTGCGGTTTCCCGGCCCTCGCGGTCACCCGTCTCGTCGACCTGGGTGTGGCCCCGCCGCGGCTCGCCGAGATGGGGCGCCGATTGGCTGAGCAGATCGCGGCCTTGCTCGGTTCGGAGATGTCGTGGGCCGGATCGGAGCCGATCCCGCTACCCGATTCGAGCCATGAGGCCGATGGCCGGCCCCGGGACCCTGGCCCGCAGACCCTTCGTTGAGGCGTGCCCGGCAGGCTACCTTGAATTTCCGATTTGACTACCAAAAGCCGATTTCCAGATGAAAAGAGCGACCAACGACCTCTCTCGATCGCCGACGATGCCGGTGCCGCTGGCCTTTCCATTGGGCCTGATTCCGACCGCGGCTCACAGTACCCTGATGGCCAGCTTTCTCAATCGGCTGTTCGCGCCGGAACTGGCCGATGGCGAACTCGACTTTCTCGCGGACCGGGTCATGTTGATCCGGGTCAGCGATGCCCGCATCCAAGTCCGCTTGACCCTCGAACAGGGTCGGCTCAAGGCCGTGTCGAGCAACCGAGCCGAGGATCTCAGCATCGAGGGTTCCGTCTATGATTTCCTGCTGCTCGCGACGCGTCGCGAGGACGCCGATACCCTGTTCTTCAACCGTCGCCTGCGTCTCGGTGGCAGCACGGAGCTCGGGCTCTACGTGAAGAACTTCCTCGATGGCGTCGAGCTGGAGGGGCGGCTCGGACCTCTGCTCAAGGTCATGAACGGGGCGACGAGCTTCATCGGCCGCTTCGGGCGTTGACCCGTGGAGCGGTTGGCTGATGTCCCAGAGAGCGGTCGGGTTGTTCCGGAGGTCGGTCTTTCTCGAATCAGAGAGTGATCTTTGGCGCCTATCGCGTCGTGTATAGCGTCCGGGACGAAGTGGAAGTCCTCACCGTACGTCGCGGAAGTCGGTTGCCGCGGTTAGACGAAATCGACGATGAGAAAACCTGACCAGGCCGGCCAACGCAGCTCGCGCTCGTCTGGAGGCCCCGGCGCTATGCCATAGGCCTCCAGGTTGAGGCGCTTCTTCGTTAGTTTGTCAGGCCAGTGCCCCGGCGGCGGCGCGTGCGCGCTGTTCGAGCCCGGCCGAACCATGCCAGTAGCCGTCGCAGGGGCCGACCGGCATCAGGGGTTCGAGTGCGGCTTGTGCCTCGGTCGGGGCCATCTCGCCTTCCAGGCAACGATGAAACACCTCGATCACCCGTTCGGTCTGGTTCGATTGTGGGCTGATCCGGATCACGTCGACGCCGAGTGAGCGCATGCGCGGGATCTCGGCGACGAGGTTGAAGGTCTGCGCGGATTGGGTCTGGATCCCGTTCAGGGCCAGGAAGCGGGTGTCGTCCTGTGCCGATAGCGTCAATCCATCCGGGTAATCGATGCAGCAGTACTGGCAATCGTCCTTTTGCAGGTTCCGGGCGCGGGCGGTGAAGCAGCGCGCCGAATAGGCCAACGGCAGCCGCCCGTACGCGAAGACCTCGGTCTCGACGCCGGCTGGCCTCCGCACCTGCATGTCGGCTAAGGATTCGTGCGACAACTCGACCGGAAAGACCCAGCGCTTGAGTCCTTGTCGTGCCAGCAGCGCCAGGGTCCGATCGTTGTAGATATTGACGCTGTGTCCAGTCGCGAAGGGTCGGCCTTGCATTCGATGCACGGCGCCCATGTCGTTGCACTCGACCAGGAAGCGCCCGTTGTCGCAGATCCGCCGCAGACGCTGGATCTCGGATTCGGCCTCGAGCAAGGCCAATGTCGAGAGCACGACCTCCTTGCCGGCGGCCGCGAGACGCTCGGCCAGCGCAAACCAGTCATCGGTCCGCATCTGGGTGCGTTTCGAGCAGATGGTCTCGCCGACATAGACGATATCCACCGGTGATTCGATGATCCGGTCGTAAAAGGCCTCGACCCTGTCTTTCGGCCAATAATAGGTAATCGGCCCCAGCGAGAGCCTCGGTTGTGTCATCATCGCGTCAGCTCCGCTCCTGATCTACTGCCACGGCCGGTGATAGGCGCCCAAGGTGGTCTGGGTGCCCTCCGAGACCTTGCCCAGTTCGGCCAGCCACTCGGGCTTGGCGGCATAGTGCGCCGGGTCGCGGCGAAAGGCGTCGAGCGCGGCTCGCCAGACCCGTGTGACCTGTTCGACATAGACCGGACTGCGTTGGCGGCCCTCGATCTTGATCGCCTTGACGCCGCTTTCGACCAGCTGTGGGAGCATTTCGAGCGTGTTCAGGCTGGTGGGTTCCTCGATCGCGTGATAGGTATGGTCGCCGACCCGGTAGCTGCCTTTGCACAGGGTCGGGTAGCCCGCGTTGCGCCCGTGCGCATAGCGTTCGATCAGGACGCCGCCGAGTCGTGTCTCCAGGCCGTCCGGCGTCTCGCGCCATTCGACGTGGCTGGCTGGCGAGCAGGCGCCGAAGTTGTTCGGCGAACGGCCCGTGGCATAAGACGACAGGATACACCGGCCTTCGACCATCACGCACAGGCTGCCGAAGGCGAAGACCTCTATCTCGACCGGGCTGTGTTCGACGACGTGTTTGACCTGGCTCAGCGAGAGGACCCGCGGCAGCACGGCGCGCCGCACACCGAAGTGTTCCTTGTAGAAGCTCAGCGCCTCGTAGTTGGTCGCCGAACCCTGCACCGATAGATGCAGTTTGAGGTTCGGGTGGTGTTCGCTCGCATAATCGAGGACGCCGAGGTCCGCGGCGATGACCGCATCGACCCCCAGGTCGGCCGCCAGATCGACGGCCGACCGCCAGCGCGCCCATCCGTTGGGCTGCGGATAGGTGTTCAACGCGAGGAACACCTTGACGCCCCGTTGGTGGGCATACTTGATGCCTTCGGCGATCTTCGCCGGGCCGAAGTTCAGGCCGGCGAAGTGGCGCGCGTTGGTGTCGTCACGAAAGCCGAAATAGACCGAATCCGCGCCATGATCGACGGCCGCCTTCAGTGACGGCAGGTTACCTGCGGGACAGACGAGTTCCATAGTCAACGAGGAATCTCCAGGGTTGAGCCCATCCGGTCGAAGACCGAACGATGGGGAGGGGCGGCCCGGGCCATCGGGATGTGGCCCATCATGCCAGCCCGCCGACGGCGCGGGCGAGCGCCACCGGTTCTCCCGCCACGCACCAGCCCTGTGCTGTGCGCCGACGGCGCAGTTCCTGCTCGATGCCGTTCAGAACGACCCATTTCTTCGCGCACCAGGCCGGGGCCAACAGGATGTCGGGTGACGCGGTGCCGGTCAATCGATGAAAAATGACCTCGCGCGGGGTCTGCTCGATCAGATCCGCGGCGATGTCGATGTACTCGGCCATTGGCAAAGGCCGATAGTCGCCACGCCGCCATTGGTGCGCGAGTCGCGTCCCACGGACGACGTGCAGCGGATGCAGTTTCAGCCCGTGGGTGCCGAGTTCGAGTACCCGATCGAGGCTCGCCAAGGACTCATCCCGCCCTTCGCCCGGCAGCCCGATGATCAGATGCGTGCACAGAGACAAGCCCCGGCGATGCGCCGCCCGGACCGCACGGCGGTAGTCGGCGAAGCCATGACCGCGGTCGACTCGGCGCAAGGTCGCATCGCAGGCCGACTGCAAGCCCAGTTCCAGCCAGACCTCATGCCCCTGATCGCGAAGGCGGGCGAGCAGATCGAGAACCGCGTCGGGGACGCAATCCGGCCGCGTTCCGACCGACAGGCCGACCACGTCGTCGCGCTCGAGGGCTTCGCGGTACAGTGCGGCAAGGCGAGCCACATCGGCATAGGTATTGGTGTACGCCTGGAAATAGGCGATGAAGCGTCTCGCTCCGGTGCGCTTGAGCAGGACCCGCCGCCCGGCATCGAGCTGTTCGCCGACCGACGGGGGGCGGCGTGCGCTGGGGTTGAAGGAGGCGTTGTTGCAGAAGCTGCACCCACCCCAGCCCTTGCTGCCGTCACGGTTCGGGCAGGTCAGACCGGCATTGATCGCCAGTTTGTGGACCCGCTCGCCGTAACGATGCAGCAGATCGACGCCGAAGGTATTGACCAGATGCGATAACGCCATCCCGAATCGAACGCGCGCAGGACGGGAGACTCCCGTCGACAACGTTTAACGATCGCACAGAACAGGCGCTTTGCCAATGATGGGAATCAAAGGGATACCCATCGTCGAACCGCTCTCTGAATCGGGTATTGCCAGGTCGGCCAGCGGGCCGACAGGACCCAGGCCATCATGGTGGCTCACGGTCGCGCGGCCTGGCGCGGCTCGATAAGCCCATGGTCGCGGGCGACCGACCGGATCAGCTCGGCGATCAGGTCCGGACGTTCCTCGTGGGCGAGGTGGCCGAGATCCGGTAACCGGACCAGGCTCGCCTCCGGGATCAGGTCCATGACCTGCGGAGCCTCGATCGGCAGGACGAAGCCGTCGTTGTCCGCGGCGACGAGGACGACCGGGCGCGACACGCGCGGCAGCTCCCGCTCCAATGCCTCGAGGTCCCATTTGGCCATCATGGTCAGCGCCGCGCCGGTGTGTCCCGGCGTTCGGAAGAGCCGGGCATAGAGCGCGATCTCATCTTCGGTCAGTGTCGAACCGGTCCCGGCCAGCGTGCGTTCGACGACCTTTGGATCGGAGGCCCGCCGAGCGAACGCCTTGTGCGCGAACTCGGTGGTCACGATGATGCGGACGATCGGCGAGAAGATCCGGAAGGCGAGGCCGCGGCGTCCGAGCAGCGCACCGTTCAGACTCACGAGCGCCTGGGGCGCAATGCTTCCGTCGAGGATCATCTGGGTGAGGATGGCCGCGCCGGCCGAATGACCGACGACGAGCTCCGGTGACAAATCGAGCGCGGTCAGTAACCCGGCCAGGTCGGCGGCCATCGCCGGCAACGCGAAGCGTTCCTCCGTCGGGGCGCTGGTGAAGCCATGACCGGGTAGATCCGGGGCCACGACGGTGAAATCGTCGGTCAGGAGCGGAATGAGCCCCTGCCAGGAATGGGTCGCGGCCCCGGTGCCGTGGACCAGGAGCAGGACCGGTCCCGTTCCGGACCGCTGGTAGTGCCAGCGAATCCCATCGGTCTCGATGAAACGGCTGGCTTCGCGATTCGGCCAGTCGCGGCCGTCGATGTCCCAGTCTGGTCGGTTCGGCGCGGCGCCGGTCATCGATGGATCCGTCGGTGGAACGGGCTGATCGGCGGATACGGGGCCGGCAAGGGCCGATCCAATCAGGCCGACCAGTGAGCAGGCGAGGAAGGTGCGTAGCGACCTGGCGGAGGTCGGTCCGAACGGGAGAGGGAAGATCGGCATAGAGATCGGGTCGGATATGGGTTCGGGGCGGACCACGGGGCCGCACAAGTGGATGGGTCGATCATCACGACATCCGGGCGGACCGTTTCCCGCTTGGTGGGCCACTCGCCGCGTTGCCGGTCAGAGGCCCCAGGCGGCGATGAACGGGGCATAGAAGTCCGGGTCCCTCACCGTCGCGCCGCGTCGGCCGACCACCGCCGAGGCGAAGGACTGGGCGCGGTCGAGGGTCACCTGGGTCGACCAATCGCAGATCAAACCGAGGATCAGGACGGCGGCGAACGCATCGCCGGCGCCAACGGCGTCGACGACGCGAATCCCTCGAGCGGGTCGGGTGCGTCCGAGTGGACCGGATCGGCCGATGGCGAAGGCTCCGGCCGAGCCTTCGGTGATGATCAGGGTTTCGAGTCCATGGGCCTCCCGAAGCGCCTCGGCGGGACCGTCGGGATGCGGGCCGGGCCGCACCAAGGCGGCGAGCTCGGCGGCGTTGAGCTTGGCCCAGGTCGCGCGCGAGAGCATCC
Organism: Thioalkalicoccus limnaeus; assembly: GCF_041197575.1. Lineage (NCBI taxonomy): Bacteria > Pseudomonadati > Pseudomonadota > Gammaproteobacteria > Chromatiales > Chromatiaceae > Thioalkalicoccus > Thioalkalicoccus limnaeus. The sequence continues at coordinate 84,535 of NZ_JBDKXB010000007.1, forward strand.
TCCGCACCGCCTCGGTGTCCCACCAGGGGTCGCGGAGGTTCGCATCGATGAACACGGCCGGATCGAAGCGGTCCACGAGCTCCTCGAGCGCCGCGCGCGACACGGCGCCGCGCAGCGCGAGACTGCCGTGATAGAGCAAGGCGTTCTGCGGGAGTGGCGGTAGCTGGCCGATCTGGATCCGGTCGTAAGCCTGGTCGGATACGATATCGTAGCTCGGCTCACCATCGAGCAACTGCACGCGAACGACGCCGGTCGGTGCCGTCGCATCCCATTGGAGCCCGCTGGTATCGAGACCCCAGTCGGACATGGCCGTGGTGATCGCGCGGCCACGCGCATCCTCGCCGATGCGGCTGATGAACAGCGGTGCACGGCCGAACGCCTGCAGATGCCAGGCGACATTGAAGGGTGCGCCGCCAAGCGTTTCGCCGTCGGCGAAGACGTCGAACAGCACCTCACCGAAGATCAAGGGTCGGGTGTCACGGTCGAAAGGCATCAGGTGCCTCCTTCTCCATGGGCGCAAGCGTTGCTTTCGTGCCAGCCGTCGCCGGCTCGCTGGCGTCGCGCCGCCGAGGGGTCGATCGCTGTGTCAACGCCTCGCTGGCGCCCGCTCGATCGCCGCATCACTCCCACCAGTTCGTCGTCTCGGGTACGAAGTGCGCCAATCCTTCCAGAATGCCCGCGCTGTAGTTGCCGTTCATGCCGTGAAAGTCACCGCGGGCCAGGTACAGACTCTCCAGTGTGCCGGCTTGCTCGGCGGCGGCCAGGGTCTCGGTGCGGACCTGCTCGGTGGCATTGGCGACCAGCACGGCCGGGATCGGGCTTGCGAGCATCGCCACATCGTTGCCGCTATCGCCGGCGCAGAGCGTATGATTCGGCGTGAACCCTTCCTGCGTCATCAGGAACTCGACGGCATGGCGTTTGGTCGCCGAGGCCGGCAGCAGATCCAACAGGCCGGTTCCCGTGCTCTCGTCGAGGCTCCAGATCAGGTTCGCCCGAACGTTGGCATCGGTCAGGCGCTGGTCCATCTCCGTGAGCCAGCGTGACCGATCCCAGTCCTCGGGGGTGTACCAGCTGATTTTGAAGGCGCCCTGTTTATCCGATTCCTGGAGCCGCAGCCCGGGTACGGCGACCAGGTCGATCAGGGCCTCGCGATCCAGGCTGCTCCAGTCGCGCGCGATCCGGGCGGACCAGGCCACCGAGCCCTTCCAGTCCGCGCCGGCGACGCGATACAGGGTCGTGCCGACATCGCCAATCACGAAATCGGGCGGCGGCAACTGGTACTGATCGATCGCTGCCAGCACCAGTTCGCGATGACGGCCGGTGACATAGGCCACCGTCACTTCCTCGTGCTGGGCCAATCGCGAGAAGCGCGGTCGCGCGTCGGGCGACTCCGCGGCCGGGCCATTCGGGATCAGGGTGCGATCGAGATCGGTACAGATCAGTAGGCGCATGGTTGGGATAGCCTCATGGTTGGTCCGGGCCGCGTTGCCGCGCCGAAGCCGCGGGTTCTCTAATCCTTGAGCTCACGGCACTCGGCGAGTTGCACACGGGTCAGTGGGCGCCCGCGCGGCGTTCCTTGCGCGCCCATCTTCTCGACGACCTCCATGCCCTCGACGACCTGGCCGAAGACGACGTGCATGCCGTCAAGGTGCGGCGTAGCGTTCAGCGTGATGAAGAACTGGGACGAGTTGGTGTTGCGGCCCGAGTTCGCCATCGACACGATGCCGGGGCCCGAGTGCCGCAAACGGAAGTTTTCATCGGGGAAGCGCCCGCCGTAGATCGAATCGCCGCCCTTGCCGGTGCCGCGCGTGATATCGCCTCCCTGGACCATGAAGCCCGGAATGATGCGGTGAAACGGCGAGCCGGCGTAAGCCAGGGCATTGCCGCGGCGCCCGTAACCCCGTTCACCGGTGCACAGCGAACGGAAGTTCTCGGCGGTCCTGGGCACGACATCGGCGCGCAACTCGATGACGACGGTACCAGCAGGTTGCCCACCAATGGTCACGTCCAGCGCAACCTTGGGATTGTCCGCGTAGGCCTGGGCGCTGAACGCAAACAAGGCGGCCACGACCGCAAAAGAAAATCCGCGCATCGTCTGTCTTCCTCCGTTAGTCACATCTGAATGATCAGGCCAGCCTGCGGTCACGCGCGGCGGGGCGTGTCGGCGGGGACGCCAACGAGCGAGCGTTGGTGTCGCGCCCTGGCTCTCATTCGTGGGCAGGCGTTCTAGCTCGTCATGTTAAACTGTCGTACTGGACATTGCCAAAAACCGGTGCTGATCCGGGATGGACCGGAATGACCTGAGTTGCACTGGCCGGGCAACCGGACGGCCCCTGGGACACCCGGTGCGCGCGGCGGTTTAGGGCGCAGCGGAGATCATGGCGGCGGCCGAAGTGACCGGCGTGCTCGATTCGTCGACGAAGGGCGTTGCATCCGCGCGCGAGGGTCTGATACCTATGGGCGGCCTCGCAGTGGAGGCATGACCAGATACGGTTCGGTGCTCGGTTCGCACGATGCCAAATGGAGCGGTGCTGATGACGTCGACAGACCCGCAAGATGATGCGCTTGGCGTCATCGGCGATGATAATGCGGACGGTGGCTCAAGGCCTGGTCCGGCGATCGGGTCGGCGAGCGACCATACGGACCGTCTGGCCAACCTCGGCGTCTGGGATTGGGATGTGTCGAGTGGCCGAATCCAGGTCAACGCGCAATATTATCGCATGCTCGGCTACGAACCGAACGGGTTCGTCCTCGACTTCGATCAATGGTTGGCGCGCACCCATCCAGAGGATCGCGACACGCTTCGCGCTTGTTTGCTCGCCGGATGCCGATCGGACGAGGTATTCGGCCTGCAGTATCGTTTCAAGACGCGTTCCGGAGCCTGGTTGTGGCTCTTGGCCCGGGGCGTCGTGCTGGAACGGGCTGCCGATGGTCGAGCCTTGCGTGTCCGCGGTATCCACAACGATATCGCTCATCAACGCCGTGCGGCGGCCTCGTTGCGCGACAGCGAGCGCAATTATCGCGAGGTCTTCAACGCCGTCGAGGAGGGGCTTCTCATCCAGGATCCCTTGTCGCTGCGTATCCTGGACGTCAATGACTCGGCCGCTCGGATGTACGGCTACCAGAGTGTCCAGGAGATCCTCGAGCGCAGCTTCGATGAACTGATCGCGAATGAGCCTCCCTACGATGAAGCCGCGGCGCGCGAGTGGTTGGGCAAGGCGCTGACCGGTGAACCCCAGCAGTTCGAGTGGCTGGCCAGGAGGAAGTCGGGAGACTGTTTTTGGGTCGAGGTCAGCCTGAAGCGCACGAAGATCGGCGGATCCCGGCGGATTCTCGCCGTTGTGCGTGACATCGACGAACAGCGGGCCAATCAGGAGCGGCTGCGACTGGCTGCGCGGATCCTCGAAAGCACGACCGAGGGCGTGATGCTGACGGGCAACGATCTGCGGATCCAGTCGGTCAACCGCGCCTTCACCCGGATCACCGGCTATGCGAAAGAAGAAGTCATCGGTCAGACCCCGCGGATCCTGCATTCGGGGCGGCATGATGCCGAGTTCTATCGAGCGATGTGGGCAACGCTCGTGGCCACCGGGCACTGGCGTGGTGAGCTTTGGAATCGCCGCAAGAATGGTGAAATCTACCCGGAGTTGCTGGCCATCAGTCGGGTCCAGGATGCCCGCGGAAAGCTGACCCACTATGTAGGTGTATTCAGTGATATCAGCGACTTAAAGAGGGTCCAGGAAAATCTCGACTACCTTGCGAACCATGATCCGCTGACCCATTTGCCCAACCGGCAGCGATTCCTCGCGCGGCTCGAGCACAGTCTGCAACGAGCCCGCCGGGATCGTCGCCATTTGGCGGTGCTGATGCTCGATCTTCAGCGTTTCAAGCACATCAACGAATCCATGGGTCATGTGTTCGGCGATGCGGTTCTGGTTGGAGTGGCCGATACCTTGAGCACGCGAGTTCGTGCATCCGATACGCTCGCTCGACTGGGCGGAGACGAGTTCGTCGTGGTGCTCGAGGACTTGAGTGAACCCCAAGATGCGATCAAGGTCGCCCGAAAGTTGATCGCTACCTTCGAGAAACCTCTATCGATAGAGGGGCACCGCATCTTCCTCGGTGCCTGCGTCGGGATCAGCGTCTTTCCTCGGGACGGCGATAGTGCCGACACGCTCCTGCGTCAGGCCGGTGTCGCGCTCGACCAGGCCGAGAAGCTCGGGGTCAATCAAATGGCCTCTTATTCGCCGGGGATGCAGGTGCGGATCGTCGAGCGTTTCGCCTTGGTCAGCGAGATGAAGGAGGCCCTCGCGCGCGGTGAGTTTCGCCTTGACTATCAGGCGCAGGTCGGGTTGGCCGATCAGCGACTGATCGGCGTCGAAGCCCTGCTGCGCTGGGATAGCCCAAAGCTGGGGGCTGTCGAGCCGGATCGTTTCATCCCGGCGGCCGAGGATATCGGCCTGATCCGCGAACTGGGAACCTGGGTGGCTCAACGGGCTTGCAGCCAGATCGTGGAATGGGATCGAGTCGGGTTCCATGTGCCGCGGATCGCGATCAATCTGTCACTGCAAGAACTTGCGCGCGGTACCTTCCCAGAGGATTTCCAGCACGTGATCGGCGAAACCGGAATCGACCCGTCGCGTATCGAACTCGAGGTGACCGAGTCGGTGCTGCTAGGCCCTCTGGCGGAGACGATCGATGCGTTGATGGCGCTGCGGAATATGGGGGTGGGTCTTGCGATCGATGACTTCGGAACCGGGCACTCGTCGCTCGTGTATCTCAAGCGTCTACCTGTCAAACGACTGAAGATCGACCGGAACTTCGTCAGGGATCTCGGGCGGGACCTCAACGACGAGGCCATTACCCGGGCCGTGATCGGCCTCGGCCGTAGCCTTGGTCTTGCCGTCTTGGCCGAAGGGGTGGAAACCCGTGAGCAGGCCGTCTTTCTCAGTCGGGAAGGTTGCCAGGAGGCGCAGGGTTTCTTTTTCGGCCGTCCGATGGGGGCGGCCGAGTTGGCGGCCCGGTGGTCGCAGGCGCGTCGAAACCATCTGAAGAAGATCTGAGCGCCGAGCCGATCGGCGCCGATCCAGTCCTCGATTACCGCCTGTCGGCTAGTTACCCGCGGCGCGTCGAAAGCGAGCCCCTCGCGGGCGTCGAGGCGGCCTTGCCACCTGCGAAACAGGTCGCGCTGATAGCCCCCGCGGGGTAGGTCTCGCCTCGCCACGGCCTGGGGGTTCTCGGAAGGCGCAACAAGGTCGAACGAGGTCCTAGCGCACCGACATGATCAGTAGGATGACCAGCAGCACGACACCGCCGATCGGCAGTGCCGCCGCGGCCCAGTCACCGCTTTGGGCTTTGGGGCCATGTTCTTGCCAGTGCTTGAAGGTTGGCCACAGGTAGAACAGGAGCATGACCAGCACCGCCCCTGCGGCGATTTTCAGAAAGAGCTCCATGGCTGTCGTCTCCGATGAAAAACCCCGGCCGAGGCCGGGGTCGTTTCGGCGAATCGCGGGCCGCTCGGCGCCTCAGTCGTCGCCGCCCATGATTCCGAGGATCTGCAACAGGCTGACGAAGATGTTGAAGATGCTGAGATACAGGCCGAAGGTGGCCATGATGTAGTTGGTCTCGCCGCCGTTGATGATCCGGCTGGTATCGAACAGGATGAAGGCGCTCATCAGCATGATGATCGCAGCGGAAATCGCCAGCGACAGCGCCGGCATGGCCAAGAAGAGGTTCGCGATGATCGCGATCAACACGACCATCATGCCAGCGAAGATGAACCCGCCCATGAAGCTGAAATCGCGCTTGCTGGTCAAGGCGTACGCGGACAGGCCAAGGAAGATCAGAGCCGTGCCGCCGAAGGCGGTGGCGATGGTCTGAGGTCCATGCGGCAGTGCCAGATACAGGGTCAGGATCGATCCCAAACCGAGACCGAGCAGGCCCGTGATCGCGAAGATCACCGCGATGCCCTTGCTCGAGTTGGCGGTCTTCGGCAGAACGAAGATGCCCATGACCATGGCACCAATGAAGGAGACCAGGTACATCCAGCTCGGCAACTGCAGTCCGATCGACACCACGGCCATCAGGGCGCTGAACCCGAGGGTCGCAGACAGTAATAGGTAGGTATTCTTCAGCACCTTGTTGGCGCTGACCGCCTGTTCGGCAGGGTGGATTGTCGTATAGTTCATGTCGGCCATCGTGAGATGCTCCTCGTTACAAGAAAACCCGGCGGCTCAGACCTTAACGGCCTGCCTACAGTTCCCCCTAAGGATACCGAAATGGGGGCTCGGTTCCAAACTGCGACCCCGTCGCCGGCGCATCGGGGCCAAGATGCGTGTGCGTCGGTTGGTCTAAGGGCGGGGATCCAGTATTCTATCGGGTCTAGAACGCATCATCCCCCTTCGTTCTTCGCGTCTTGACCGGGCCGCCGGGCGATGCGAGATGGGGGCGGGCGCAAGTGGCCTCGGCGTGGCAGGCGGCGGTTCCGCAAACAGTTTACTGGAAGGGTGGCAGAGCGGTTGAATGCACCGGTCTTGAAAACCGGCGATGGGCGACCATCCGTGGGTTCGAATCCCACCCCTTCCGCCATGTGATTCGGCACCTTGCTGATAGCGCAACAGGTGCCGCCAGATCAGGGGCCCCTGACTGTGGCTTCTCGGGGCTGTCCGGCCCGATCGACCCGGATTGGTGGTCATGGGGAGGTCCTGAGGGCCATTCTTCACTTGTCACCTCCCGAGCAGTCCGCTGTCGATCGTGAACAGGGGTTGCCCGCGTAGCGCCAGATGGCCCATGATCGAGGCGGCGGCGCTCCAGCCCTGGTGGCGGGTACCGCCCGGCGTCAGATCGCGACCGTGCACGAACTCGGGAAAGCCCCAGGGCTCGTCGTCGATGGTCAGCGCGTTGGCCCGGTCGATGCCGTCGAGGAACCGTTCGGCCTCGCTGGTGCGACCACGGCGCGCGAGGTCGACGACATAGAAGCCGGTCAGCATCGGCCATAGGCCGCCGTTGTGGAACTCGTAAGGCTTGTTCTTGAAGGTGTAGGAGAACATGACCTGGAGCTCCTCCCAATCCTCGTGTACCGGCTCGATCACCGGGTGGAAGGCCGGCAGCAGCGGCAGTTCGTCGCGGACCAGTTCGGCCGAGATGAAGTCGTCGACGCGTGCCCGTTGATCGTCGTCGGCGACGTCGAGCAGCGACACCAGCACATTGGCGAAGCCATCGAACCTGTATCCGTAGCCGCTCGGCGAGAAGGATGGCATCCAATAGCGGTTTCCGCAGTGTGGCGCCGCCTCGAGACCTTTGCGGTAGAGGACCTCGTGGTAGGCGTCCGGCGGGATCTCGTCGGCGCAGTTGAACCAATAGTTTGCGCGAATCAGGTGGCTCAGCCGGCTGACCGCGTCGAGCAGGCCATGGTCACGTGACCCGACGACCTCGGCGTGCAGGGCGGCCACCGCGCGTTGTGCTTGCAGATAGAGCAGTTGGTCGTAAAGCACATAGCCGCTGTGTACGTATTCGTCGGCCCAATCGCCGGTCACGGGCACGTAGAGCAGGCCGCGATTGTTGAACTCCCAGGCCCCGAGCAGAAAGCGTACCCGCTCGATCGCCGGTCGCAGACGATCGATGAAGGCGGTATCCCCGGTGCGATGCCAATACTCGGCGCAGCCGATCACGAACCAGGGGTTCGCGTCGACGCGGCCGGTCGTGCCACCGTAACTGACGCGGCCGGTGGCGGCGTCCAGATTGCTCGGGATCTCGCCGTGCGGACCTTGGTGCTCGGCCAGTCTCTCGAGCGTGCGACGGGCTGTGTCGGTCAGATCCGGATCCTCGGTCATCAGCGCCGCCAGCGCCATGATGACACCGTCGCGCGCCCAGATCCGGCGGTAGTTGGAGCGTTCCGTCGGCGAGGCGAGAAAGCCATCCTCGGTCGCGCAGGCCTGCATCAGTTCGATGGCCTTTTGATACGCCAACCCGTTGGGTCGAGTCATCGGATACCCTCCTGTCGTCGGCGCGACGAAATTGGCAGGATGCGGAATGCCCTTCATACTTGATGGCCAAGACCCCTTTGCTGCAAGTGCGAGCGATGACGACACAAACCATCCCCGAACTGCTGTCCGCCAGCCCGGTCGACCTGGATCGTCCAGCCATCGTCGAATTGACGCGCGATGCCGTGCAGACCGTGAGTCGTGGCGAGGTTCTCGATCTAGCCGGTCGCTTGTCGGCTGGCCTGGTCGCCGCGGGGCTCGAACGCGGCGACCGGATCGCGATCATCGCGCCGAACGGCGTTCGATGGGTGGTCTCGGCCCTGGGCGTGATCCGGGCGGGTGGCGTCCTGGTGCCGTTGGACACGCAGATGCCCGACGAGGATCTGGCCCATGCGTTGGTCGATGCCGCGCCGCGCTGGCTCTTCACGACCTCGGCGTTGGCCGAGCGCCTCCCGCAACGGGAGGCATTGGCCGACGTGCGTCGGTATCGATTCGATGCCCCGGATGATGAGTCCGACGCCTGGTCGCAACTGCTGGCGGCTGACCCAGGCCCCTCGCTGGCGCAGGCAGGAGACCTCGCTACCATCTTCTATACCTCGGGCACCACGGGGCCGCCGAAGGGTGTGCCGCTGACCCATGGCAACCTGACGAGCAACATCGAGGCGCTGTGCGCGGAAGGGATGGCCGATGGCAAGGACCGGGTCCTGGTGCCCTTGCCTTTTCATCATGTCTATCCGTTCACGGTCGGGATTCTGGTCCCGCTGTCGCTCGGTGCGACCATCGTTGTTCCCTTCTCGTTGGTAGGCCCGCAAATCGTCCGTGCGCTGCATGATGGCGAGGCGAGCATCATGCTCGGGGTGCCGCGTCTGTTCGAAGCGATCTGGACCGCGCTCGCGGGGCGCGTCGCGGAGCGCGGCCGGGTGCCGGCGGCGCTCTTCCGTGGGCTGCTCGCGCTGTCGATCGCGGCGCGCGCCCGACTCGGCTGGCGGCTCGGTCGGCGCTTGTTCGCGAGCCTTCACCAGCGTCTCGGGTCCAGCTTGCGGTTGATGGTATCCGGCGGGGCCGCGCTCGACCCGACCCTCGGGCGCCGACTTCAGGGGCTAGGTTGGGAGGTCGCGACCGGATACGGGCTCAGCGAGACCTCTCCGATCCTGACATTGAACCGTCCTGATCGGATCCGCCTGGAGAGCGCGGGTTTGCCGTTGGCGAACGTCGAGTTGCGGATCGCCGAAGCGGAGGGACCTGGCGAAGTGCTGGCGCGTGGCCCGAACGTGTTCGGCGGCTATTGGCAATTGCCGGAGAAGACCGCGAAGGTTCTCGATGAGCAGGGTTGGTTCCGTACCGGCGATGTCGGCCGACTGGACGCCGACGGGTACCTGCACCTACAGGGCCGAGCCTCGGCGATGATCGTGCTGTCGGGAGGCGAGAACGTCGACCCCGAGCGGGTCGAAAAGGTGCTCGGCGCGGCCGACGAGATCCGCGAGGCCGGGGTGTTGGCCCACGGTGATCGGCTGGCCGCGGTGATCGTGCCCGAGGATCGCGTGATCCGCGAAACCGACGGTACGGCCGCGTTGCGCGAGCGGGTCGGGCAGGTGATGCGCGATGCGGCGCGTGCTCTGCCGAGCCACCATCGGCCCGGGGTTTTGCGAGTCGCACTCGATCCGCTGCCGCGAACGCGGCTCGGAAAGCTGCGCCGGCATAAGCTCGAGGCGCTGTTCGCGCGCCTCGCGAGCGAGGACCTCGACCAAGCCACGATGGCGGCCCCGATCGCGATCCAGGATATGTCCCCGGAGGATCAGCAGTTGCTGTCGGACCCGGCGGCCGAGGGGGCCTGGCGCTACCTGGCCGAACGTTTTTCCGATCGGCGTCTGACGCCGGACACCAGCCTGGCGCTGGACCTCGATATCGATTCGCTGGGCTGGGTCGATCTGACCCTGGCGCTGCGTGATCGGGCCGGAATCGAGCTGGAGGATGCGGCCATTGCCCGTGTGGAAACGGTTCGTGACCTGTTGCGTGAAGCGTCGGCTTCGGCCTCGGTTGATTCGGCTGGAGAGGATCTGATCACGGCCCTGGCCGACCCCGAGCGGATCCTGAATCCGGAACAGCAGGCCTGGTTGGCGCCACGCGGAGCGATTCGGACCTTGGCCGCCCGTCTGCTGCTCGGGCTGTCACGCCTGACGACGCGTTCCTTGATCCGGCTGGAGGTGCGCGGTCGTATTCCGGCCGCTGGTCCTTACCTGGTGGCTCCGCGCCATTTGAGCTCGCTCGACCCGGTGATGTTGGCCCAGGTCGTGACCGCCCGTCAGTTGGACTCGATCTACTGGGCGGGCTGGACCGGCATCCTCTTCGCGAACCCTGTCAGCCGTTGGTTCAGTCGCGTGGCGCAGGTCTTGCCGATCGATCCGGGCGCGGCGCCGAGGGCCAGTCTGGCGTTGGGCGCGGCTTGTCTCGAGCGGGGCTTCAGCCTGGTTTGGTTTCCGGAGGGGCGCCGCTCCGAGGATGGGTCCTTGCAAGCTTTCCGGCCCGGCGTCGGGTTGCTGCTGCGAGCCCATCCGGTGCCCGTCGTCCCGGTCTGGATCGATGGCACCCGCGAAGCGATGCCGCCTGGGCGCTGGTTTCCTCGGCCGGGTCGTGTGCGGATCGTCATCGGCGATCCGATCCCTGTTGACGAACTCGGTGGCGATGAGCGGGAAATCGTCCGCCTGATCGAGAAGCGGGTCGCCGCGCTCGGGGCCGAGTGAGGCGCTGGATACCCAGGGGTTGGCGTACGCCGAATGGATTGAACAAGGCCGGCATGAACCGAACCAGCCTCTTCGACTTGCAGAATTGGTGGGCCGTCAGGGATTCGAACCCCGGACCTATGGATTAAGAGTCCACTGCTCTACCAGCTGAGCTAACGGCCCAATGATCGTTACGGCGCGGGAGGCCGACGCGTTTGCCGGGGCTAAGTATGATACCTAGCCGTCACGCGATGATGGGGTGGACGATGGGAATCGAACCCACGACCACAGGAGCCACAATCCTGTGCTCTACCAACTGAGCTACGTCCACCATCGAAAACCGTCACGGACGGGATCTAGCCGACCGTGATTGGCACGCCCGGCAGGGCTCGAACCTGCGACCTACGGCTTAGAAGGCCGTTGCTCTATCCAACTGAGCTACGGGCGCTTCGCTAAGCAAAAACCCTGCGATTGGTCGGGGTAGAGGGATTTGAACCCCCGACATCCTGCTCCCAAAGCAGGCGCGCTACCAGACTGCGCTATACCCCGCTCGTGCCGGCCTGTTGAGCCCAGACCGCAAAGAATACCCCGGCACGCAATCATCGTCAAACAAGAGCTTTCCCGCGACAGCTCTTCCGGTTCGGTCCGGGCTCGCCCAGTGCGGTCTGTCGCCTCCGCCAAGGCTCCCGGAGCAGCCTGCGCCCCCGCACCCGAAAAGCCCACAGGCGCGTTCCCGGGCCGAACGGTGAGACGCGCGATGCCCGATGCGATAAGGCCTTTACAAGGAAACGCCGGCTCGGCGTTCGGCTCTCGGTAGCCGAGTGTTGGTGGGCGCGGCTGGGATCGAACCAGCGACCCCTGCCGTGTGAAGGCAGTGCTCTCCCGCTGAGCTACGCGCCCGGTCAAGAATGCGGAATTCTAGGCGTCGCGGTGCGGCGCGTCAATCGATGCGCGCCGATTCGCGGGCGCCGCGGCCGGCTCGGCGCAGCCTTGTATCGGATGTCGAAGATCCCGCAGGATCGTCTCGGCGTGGCACAGCGGTAGCGAGAAGTGGCCTTCGGCGGGGAGGATGTGGGTCGTGCATCGAGGCAGGTGGCGCGCGTACCAGTGGGCGTGTGCGACCGGGACCGTGCCGTCGTCTTCGCCATGCCAAAGGTCGATCGGAAAGCCGATCTCGGCATAACGAAGGCCCCAAGGGCGAGTGTAAAGCTGGATGTCCTGGCGGGCGCCGCGCGCGCCATGGTCGAGCGCGTCCTGAATCGTTCGATTCATGATGGCGCGGACGCGGGGATCGGCGAGCTGGTCGCGGTCGACGGGCGGCGCGGCGGCGTCGCGGACCCATTCAACTGTCTGCGGCCACCGCGCGAACAGGTGGGAGGCCGGTTCGCCGTAGACGAGCCGGGTCATGACGGGTAACCGGCTGGCCAGCCACAGCGCGTTACGCGATGGTGCGCGCATCTCGGCCAGGACCTCGGGACGGTACACGGGGCCCAGCGGACACACCAGCAGGCAGCCATCGAGCCGCTCGGGCATGGCTGCCGCGCAGGCCAGCGCGTAGGGTCCGCCGCCGGAGATTCCGGCCAGCGTGGCCCGCTCGAGGCCCAGGTGATCGAGTAGCCGAGCGCAATCATCGGCCCAATCCGGGATCCGCCGATCGGGGTCGAACTCCGAGGCACCGTAGCCGGGTCGATCCGCCGCGATCAGGCGCACCCCGACCGCACAGGCCGCCGGATGCAGCAGCAGGGCCTCGCGCCGGGAGCTTGGAAAGCCGTGGCAATACACCAAGGGGATGCCCGCCGGATCGCCGTATTCGCCGTAGGCGAGGCGCCGGCCGCGTGCCATCGGGGCGAACGATGGCGGCTGGTCCAACAGCGCAATCGAATCCGGATTCATCTCGTCGCTCGTCGTTGCGCGCCGAGTTCAAGGATCTCCATACGGTGATTGCCGCGCGGGTTTTCGGCCGATGGACCTTGGGTGAGCAGGACCAGGCCGTCGCGGACCCCCTGTGTCGCGAGCCAGGTCCGCGCGAAGTCGGACCAGTCGGCTCGGTCGACGTCGACGGCGATCGGCAGGATACCGTAGGAGAAGGACAGGGCCTGGCAGGTCGATTCGTTCGGGCTCAGCGCGATGATCCAGACCGGCAGTCGAAACCGCGCCACGTTGCGTGCCGTGTCGCCGCTGCGGGTCGGCACCAGTACGGCCTGGAAGAGGCTACGCTCGATCGTGTGGTAGACACTCTCGGCGATCAGGTCGACGGCTCGCAGGGCCTCGCCGTTCGCGCGTTCCGTCGTCAGCGGCCGGAAGGGGCGCCAGGGTCGTTCGGGCTCGACGGCCGCCGCGATGCTGGCCAGCATCGCGACCGACTCGACCGGATAGCGCCCCATCGCCGATTCGGCCGACAGCATCACGCAGTCGGTCCCATCGAGGATCGCGTTCGCGACGTCGGTCGCCTCGGCGCGGGTCGGACGACTGACCGTGACCATGGACTCGAGCATCTGGGTCGCCGTGATGACCGGTTTGCCCGCACGATTGGCCTTGTCCATGATACGTTTCTGGGTCACCGCGATCTGTTCGATCGGGATCTCCACGCCGAGATCGCCGCGTGCGACCATCAGGCCGTCGCTGGCCTCGAGGATCTCGTCGAGATGGTCGAGGGCCCCGGCGCGCTCGATCTTCGCGATCAGGAACGGGGTGTAATCGAGCGCATTGGCTGCGCGGCGCACCGCGTGGATGTCGGCCGCGTTGGCGACGAAGGATTGGCTGACCGCATCGAGCCGATGCGTGGCCGCGAACCCCAGCCACTTCTGGTCATTATCGGTGAAGGCGCACAGACCGAGATCGATACCGGGCAGGTTGAGGCCCTTGCGCGAGCGCAGCTCGCCACCGACCCGAATCCGGCAGATCACGTCGGTTGCCGTGACCTCGACGACCTTGAGCAGGATGAAGCCGTCGTTCAGGAACAGCCGGTCGCCAGGACGGACCGCGGCGGGCAGCCCCGGGAAACTGACGCTGACACGTTCGGAGCTGCCCGACACCTCGTCCGTGGTGAGCCGGATCGTCGCATCGCGATTGAGCTCGATCGGCTCCTCGGCCAGATCGCCGATACGCATCTTGGGACCCGGCAGGTCGCCCATGATCGCGACCCGACGGCCGACCTCGTTGGCGGCGGCCCGGATCCGCCCGATCAGCCGGCTGTGATAGTCCTCGTCGCCGTGCGAGAAGTTCAGCCGTGCCACATTGAGCCCGGCGAGGATCATCTCGCGCAAGACCTCGGGATCCTCGGACGCTGGTCCGATCGTGGCCACGATCTTCGTCTTGTTCGATGGGAACTGCATGGCGCTGCCTGCTCGGTGAGATTGGGTCTGCATGGCGATGGTGTTCGGAGCACAGGTCGTCGGTCTTGCGGTCGTGACGCAGTCGGAGCGAGACCGGCTCCGCGACGCGGCCGGGCCCGATGCGTCGCGGTGACGACGCCCGAGACCTCGCGGAGACCGCGACGCGATTGTAACCCGAACCCGATGACGGAAATCGGGCGGCGTGCGGGCCTCGGCGAGCCCACCTCGACCGTGGTATCGTGCCGCGTCCGCCGGGTCGCGGGTTCGAGATCCTGATCCGGGCCCGATTGACGATCGGGCTCGGCGTGACCGCGAGCACCCGGACCCGACCGAGAGGGTCGAGAGGGCGCGGCCGGTGAGCACCGCCGCACGCCCCGCACCGGGTGCTGCAGGGTGCTCGCATGGCGCTCATCGTCCGGGCGAGCGCCCCGGGGATCGCCACGAGGTGCGCGGGGGATCGCCACGAGGTGAGCGGGGGATCGCGAAGAGGCATCGATGAACGCCTTGTTGGATGTGCTTGACCTCGAGACAGCGCGACTCGGGCCGCTGAGTCTGCGTCTGGCGGTGGGGGAACTGGTGCAGGTCACGGGTGCTTCCGGCTCCGGCAAGTCCTTGCTGCTGCGCGCCCTCGCGGATCTGGACGCGAGTCGCGGCCTGGTCCGCCTGGGTGACTGTGATCGCGACCGAATCGCCCCCGGCGATTGGCGTCGGCAAGTCGCCTATGTCCCCGCCGAGACCGCCTGGTGGGCGCCACGGGTCGACGGGAATTTCCCGCCCGGTTGGCGGCTTCATGATGCCAAGTCCTGGCTGGCGTGCTTCGCGCTGCCCGATGATGCCCTCGACTGGGAGATCGAACGCCTGTCCAGCGGCGAGCGGCAGCGCCTGGGTCTGCTGCGGGCCTTGCTGAATCGCCCGCGCGTGCTGCTGCTCGACGAACCCACCGCGAACCTCGATCGCGAGAATACGCAGCGGCTCGAGGCCGCCGTGCGCCGCTATCTGGCCGAGCACGGCGCCGGCGCCATCTGGGTCAGCCACGACAGGCTCCAGCAGGATCGCCTCGGTGGCCGCGTGCTGGAGATCCATGACGGCAGGTTGCGGTCGTGACCCTGATCATCTTGAGTCCCTGGGATCTGGCCTTGGCGGGGCTCCTGGTGGGTGCGCTGGCTGGTCTGACGCTGTGGGCCGGTCTTGGCCTCGGCCGTAGTCTGTTGATCGCCGCGGCCCGCACGGTCGTACAGTTGCTGCTCATCGGTCTCGTCCTGCAAACGCTGTTCGACCATGCGCGTCTCGAATGGGTAGCGCTGATGGCGTTGGTGATGCTGCTGATCGCCGGTTACGAGGTCATGGCCCGGCAAGAGCGCCGCTTCGCCGGGGCTTGGGGGTACGGCATCGGGGCGGTGACCATGTTCGTCTCGGCCTTTGCGGTCACCGTGTTGGCCTTGACGACGATGGTCGGCGCGGCCCCTTGGTGGACACCTCAGTATGCGATTCCGCTGCTCGGCATGCTGCTCGGAAATACGATGACCGGCATCGCCCTGGGCCTGGACCGTTTGACTCAGGCCGTTTGGCGTGAGCGAAGCCTGATCGAAGGGCGTCTCGCCCTCGGCGAGTCCTGGATGGCCGCGACGACGACGATGCGACGCCAGGCGGCGCGCAGCGGCCTGATGCCGACGATCAACGCGATGGCGGCGGCCGGCGTCGTCAGTCTGCCGGGCATGATGACTGGGCAGATCCTGGCCGGGGCGCCGCCGGTCGAGGCGGTCAAGTACCAGATCCTGATCATGTTCCTGATCGCCGCCGGGACGGGTTTCGGCACCTTGGGGGCGGTGCGACTGGCGTCCCGTCGTTTGTTCGACCAGCGCGAGCGTTTGCGTCTCGACCGGCTCCGGCCCATTGCGCGCCGGTGATCTCGCCACGCTGACCCGATCGCTCGCATGCGGCCGGCCGGGGGGCCGCGGCCAGTGGAGGCGGGGCAAACCCCATTCTCTGCGGGTTGGGAAAGGTCGGGTTCCGACCACATCCTCGAGACAGGACGGCGTGAGGCGGGTAGTCGGGACTGCCGCGGACACGCCGGCTGTCCAAATCCTGTCGTCCATCCGTGCCCGCCGCCTTCGATCATGACCAATCACTTGCCCGGCCTGCGTTTCGATAACAGCTTTCACCGCTTACCAGCGGGGTTCCATGTCCGTCTGGCGCCGACCCCGGTCGCGACGCCGCGCCTGATCCGACTCAACGAGACCCTGGCTGGTCAGCTCGGGCTCGACCTCACGGCGCTCGACGAGACCGATCTTGCCGGCGTCTTCTCCGGCAATCAGCTGCCAAGTGGCGCGGATCCGATCGCGACTCCCTACGCGGGCCACCAGTTCGGGCACTTCGTCCCGCAACTCGGGGACGGCCGCGCGATCTTGCTCGGCGAGGTGATCGATCGCCGCGGTCAGCGCCAGGACGTGCAGCTGAAAGGCGCGGGCCGCACCCCGTTTTCGCGGAACGGAGACGGCCGCGCCGCGCTCGGTCCGGTGCTGCGCGAATACCTGGTCAGCGAGGCGATGCAGGCCCTCGGCATTCCGACCACGCGGGCCTTGGCGGCGGTGACGACCGGCGAACCCGTCTACCGGGAGTCGGTCCTGCCGGGCGCGATCCTGACCCGGGTGGCGGCCAGTCATCTCCGCGTCGGGACCTTCGAATACTTTGCCGCTCGCGGCGATACCCAGGCCGTTGCCCAGCTGGCCGATTACGTGATCGAACGCCACTATCCCTCGGTCCGTGACGAGGCCGACCCCTATCTGGCCTTGCTCGCCGCGGTGATGGATCGCCAGGCTGTGCTGGTGGCCAGCTGGATGTTGGTCGGCTTCATCCACGGCGTGATGAACACCGATAACATGGCGATCAGCGGGGAAACCATCGACTACGGTCCGTGCGCCTTCCTCGACGCCTACGACCCCGATGCGGTCTTCAGTTCGATCGATCACGGTGGCCGTTATGCGTTCGCGAACCAACCCTTGATCGCGCAATGGAACCTCGCCCGTCTGGCGGAGACACTGTTGCCCCTGATCGATCCGGACGCCGAGCGTTCGGTCGCGCGCGCCACCGAGGTGATCGATGGTTTTCGCGAACGCTTTCAGCCGCATTGGCTCGCCGGCATGCGGCGCAAGCTCGGACTCTACTCGGTCGAACCCGGCGACGGCGCGCTGATCCTGAAGCTGCTCGATGCGATGCGCGCCGGTTCGGCGGATTTCACGCTGACCTTCCGGCGGCTCGGCGAGGCCGCCGCCGATGCACGGGGGCATGAGCGGGTGCGCGCGCTATTCGCGGACCCAGCCGCTTACGACGAGTGGGCCGCCGCCTGGCAGGACCGCTTGACCCGCGACCCGGTCGCGCCCGCGGTACGCGCGGCACGGATGCATCAGGTCAACCCGGTCGTGATCCCGCGCAACCATAGGGTCGAGCAAGCGTTGGATGCGGCGATCGACGGTGACTTCCGGCCGTTCGAGGCGCTGCTGCGGGCACTGACCGACCCCTATCGCGACGACGCCGACAAGGCCCCGTTCGTCGAACCGCCGTCGCCGGCGGAACGCGTCTATCAGACCTTCTGCGGGACTTAGAGAGACGTGAAGATGAAGCCACGGATGGACACGGAAAAAAGATCAAGTGACGGAGGAGTCGACACAGGGCTGATTCGATCCGCGAGTTTCCGTGTGCTTCCGTGGCTCCTTTCATCCGTTGGGGTGACTGGCCCGCGGGTATGACAGCTAGGAACGGTCGGTCGGCGTCGTGCGGCTCGATGAACGAGCCTCGGCGGCATGGCGCAGCAAGGCGAGCGCGCGGTAGAGCCCATGGACGAACTTGCCATAGGGCATCATCAGGAAGAACGCCAGAACCGTGCCGAGGTGCCAGGCGAGCAGCAGACCCATCGCCGGGGTTTCGCGCAACACCAGCAGGATCAGCCCGGAGACGGCGACGGCCCCGATCAGCCCGAGCAACGCATAATCGGCCGGCAGCGTCTCGGCGGCCGTCGGTTCCGGATCGGCACCAAGCTTGACCAACAGCAGGCCGATGACGCCGACCAGCAGGCCGAGGCCGCCGAGCGTTCCGAGCAGGACCGGCGCGCTGAGGACAGGGTAGGGCGCCGGCCAGTCGAACAGGTGGTGGTACAGGGCCGCGGTCAGTGTTGCCGCCACGCACAGCAAGAAGCCGTGGAGCAGGGCGAGGTGAAAGAGCCGGCGGCGCTGCGTGAAGCGGTCGTCATGGTCGTTGCAGCCGCCGCCACCGCCGTCGAGATGGCGCAAGGTCAGCAGGTCGCGGCTGGCCGTGGGCCAGGCTTGAAGCGAGATCGGTCGCGGCGGCGTCGGCGCGGTATCCCGCCAGAAGCGCAGCCCGCCGATCGCCAGGGCCAGCAGTGCCCAACCGAGACTGAGACCGGCTAGCGCGCTCATCAGGCCCCACGGTATCACCTCGTAAAAGGCCCCGGCCACGCGGTGGCTCGCGAACAGTCGCTCCGGGGGGACCGCGAGCAGCGTTGTCAATGGCACCAGCAGACTCGCGAGCAGCGCGACGACGAGCGTGGCCGCGGCGCTGTGCGTCATCAGCGGCGCGAAGGCGCGCGGCCACACATGATCGCGATAGGTCTGGAACCGGACCCGAGCCAGTGTCGCCGGCACATTGATCGCGAAGGGATGCGGCGGGGCATATTGGCAGGCATACCAGCAGGCGCGGCAGTTGTGGCACAGGTTGGCCAGATAGGCGATATCCGTCGTCGTCAGCGCCGGGCGCTCGCCGGTCGCCCGAAAGACCGGGCAGAAGCCGGTACAGAAGCCGCAGACATCGCACAGGGCCAGGGTTCGCCGGCCCTCGGCGAGGCTGTCTTCGCGCGGTTCAGTGGCGGGTGCGGACATCGCGGGCGGCCTGTTCGCCGGCCAGGCGACCGAAGACTGCGCCGATCGTCAGCGCGGCGCCGGCCAGGTAACCGGTACCCAGGATCGCCGGGGCCATGATCATGCCGGCCGCGAAGAGGCTCGGAAACGGCCGGCCATCGCGCCGCATGACGCGCGCGGCCGTGTCGACCTGGATCCCGTGGCTCGTGAAGGTGATCCCAGGCGCCATCGGCCAGGCCGCGAACGGCGGCCGGCACAAAGGCCGCGCGCGCCGTGATTTCGGTGGATCCAACCCTTCCGTGTGGCCCCCGTCCCGGTCGTCTGGATGTCGGGCACCGTGGTAGTCGGAGACCGTTCGCTCGACCGCGGCGACCGGCAGATCCAGTGTCTGCGCGAGCTCGGCGAGCGTTGGCGCCGTGATCGGCGGATACAGCGACGGCGTCGTCCGCGTCTGACCTTCTGCGTCCAGGATCAGGAACGCAATCCCCCCGGGACACCGCGCGAGCTGTCGGCCCCAGACCGAATAACGGCGCGGGCTGAGCTCGGCCGCCTCGTCGAGGAAACGGCGTCCGTCGCGGTCGAGGACCAGTCCCCAGGACAGGCCGTCGATGCGGGTCACGATGCCGCCATCGGCCGGTGGCGAGCGCGCGTCGACCGCGACCAGATGACAGGCGCCGGGGACGCCGGTCGACGCGGCCCCGTGTTCGAAGAGGTCCCTAAGCAATTCGCCCGTCACCTGCGGTAGACCGCGCACGATGAAGTTGTCAGCCGCCGCGCCCCAGGTCTCGGCCAGCCAGGCGGGATTGGCCTGATAGCCGCCGCAGGCGAGGATCACCGCCCGCGCATCGATCGTCGTCGAACGCTCGCCGATGCACAGAGGGAGCCGGTAGGGGCGGGCGCTGTCGAGCCCGACGCGTAGCGCCATCGTGTCCTGGTGCGCGGCGACGCCGAGCGCGGCGGCGCGTCGCGACAGCGCATTGATCATCGCCTTGCCGCCGCCGAGGAAGAAGGCGGTCTTGCGCGAGTAGGGCAGGGCACCGGCGGCCGGTTCCTCGAAGCGCACGCCCTGACGTTCTAGCCAGTCCGGGAGCTCGGTCGAGCCGTCGGCCAGCCGGCGGGCGAGGTCCAGGTCGCCCAGGCCATGGCTCGCGCGGGCCAAGTCCGCGACGAACTCGTCGGGGCGATAACAACCAGGGGACAGTCGCGATGGCGCCGCATGGGCCAGGCGCAGATTGCGCGAGTGACGCGCATTGCCGCCGCGCAGCGCGGGCGGCGCTCGATCGATCAAGGTGACCGCGGCGCCCGCCTGCCGCGCCGCGAGGGCCGCGCAGTAGGCCGCGATCCCGCCACCGACGACGAGGATTTCGGTGCTCGGCGGCGGGTCTCCGGGGCGCGGTCGATCCGCCATGTCGGGTCAGCGCGCGAGCTCGAGCAGCCGATCCAGGTCCAGGTCGGCCTCCAGACGGTCGGCCAGGGCGTCGAGCGTTGCCTCGATGCGCGCCCCATAGTCGGGCAGGTCGCTTTGCTGGCCGAAGCGGGCCAGCCAGTGATGGCGAAAGCCATCGGCCGCGAACAAGCCGTGCAGATAGCTGCCCATGACCCGCCCATCGCTGGACTCGGCGCCCTCGGCCCGTACCCGCGTGCCGTCATCGAGCCGCAGCCAGGGGCGGTCGAGCGCCGGTCCGCTGGAGCGGCCCATATGCATCTCGTACCCGGTGACTCGCTGTCCACTGCGGCGGTCGAGCACCGCCAGTTCGACCAGGTGTTTGGTCGGCCCGATCCAGGTCTCGAGCGCAAGCAGGCCGAGCCCTGGCGTCGAGCCCGGCGGGCCCTCGATGCCATCGGGGTCGTGGATCATGCGGCCGAGCATCTGGAAACCGCCGCACAGTCCGACTACGGCCCCGCCGTGACGACGATGGCAGAAGATATCCTGATCCCAACCTTCGCGATGCAGCGCCTCCATATCGGCACGCGTCGCCTTGGATCCGGGCAGCAGGATCACATCGACATCGCGCGGGATCGGACGTCCGGATGGCACCCAGTGCAGCCGAACCCCCGGTTCGGCGGCGAGCGGCCCCAGGTCGTCGAAATTGGCGATCCGTGGCAATCGGGGCACGGCCACGGTCAGCCCTGGCCTCCGGTGGGACGGGTCGCTGATGTCGGCGGGCACCTCCAGGGCCAACGAATCTTCCGGTGGCAGGTTGTGGGCGGCGGCGAACCATTGGACGATCCCGAGGCTGGGCCAACCGGTTCGGCGACTGATCTCGGTGCAGGCCGGCGCGAAGACGGCTGGATCGCCGCGAAATTTGTTGATCAGGTAGCCGGCGACCCGCGCTCGTTCGCTGGGGGTCCAGAGCGCGTGGGCCCCGATCATCGCGGCCATGACGCCGCCGCGCGAATCGTCGCCGAGCAGAACGACCGGGATGTCGCCGGCTTCGGCCAGCCCCATATTGCTGATGTCCTGCGCCCGGAGATATTGTTCGGCACCGCTGCCAGCGCCCTCGATCAGGATCAGGTCGGCGTCGGCGGCCAGCCGGTTCAGGCTGTCGAGCACCGCCGGCAGCAACCTCGGCTTCAAGGCCTGATAGGCGCTCGCCGACCAGGATCCGATCGGACGCCCGCGCAGGATCACCTGGCAATCGAGATCGCTCTGCGGTTTCAACAGGACCGGGTTCATGTGCACCGAGCGCGATGCGCGGCAGGCCTGCGCCTGTAACGCCTGGGCCCGGCCGATCTCGCCGGGCGGGATTCGTCCGTCGGGACCGGGAGGCCAGTCGGAGTCGATCGCAACCGCGGCGTTGTTGCTCATGTTCTGCGCCTTGAAGGGCCGCACCGCGAGACCGCGGCGGCTGTAGGCACGACCCAGACCGGCGACGATCAGACTCTTGCCGACATCGGAGGCCGTGCCCTGAATCATCAGGGTGCGGGCGCGGCGCGGGCCGTGATCGCCGAGCGGCGGAAGGTCGAGATCGAAGGTCTGGGCAGTGATTGACATAGGTGATTTCCCGGCTGCGAACACGACGATTGGACACCGATGGGCCTGTTCAGTGCAATGGTAAATGGCTCACGCGACGCCCGGCGAGCCGATACCGGGGACCTCGCGGGCGCCGCGATGGCCCGGTTTGGATTGTGGAAAAACCGGGTCGACGGCATTATCTGTGGGCCATCGCGTCGGCCTTGATCAGCCAGCCTGATTCCCCCGGCAGTCCGCGTCCAAGCCTGAATCCACCGATACGAGGTCCGATACTCTCACCCCATGTTTCGCCATTTCCAGCGTTATCTTTTGACCGGCGTCATCACCATCATCCCGATCCTGGTGACGGTCTTCGTCTTTGATTTCTTCCTGCGGCAACTGTCGAATTTCGGCAAACCGACGGTGCGGGCCATGGCCATGTCGGTCCGTGATTTCTCCCCGGACTTGGCGCGTTGGATGCTAGAAGTGCCCTGGCTGCAGTCGTTGCTCGCGATCCTGTTCACGATCACCGCGCTCTACCTGCTTGGATGGGTCGTCTCGATCATGGTGGGGCGACGCTTGCTGAGCCTGCTCGAAGCCCTGGTCGAGCGGATCCCGTTGGTGACCAAGGTGTATGGTTCGACCAAACAACTGGTCCAGGCGTTTCAGAAGAAACCGGGCGACCTGCAACGGGTCGTGCTGATCGAGTTTCCCCATCGGGAGATGAAGGCGGTCGGCTTCGTCACCGAGACCATGAAGGACGAGGTCAGCGGGATCGAACTGGCGGCGGTCTACGTCCCGACGACACCGAATCCGACCTCCGGCTACCTGGAGATCGTGCCCAAGGAACGCCTGGTCAGCCTGGATTGGACGATCGACGAGGCGATGACCTTCATCATCTCCGGCGGGACCGTGTCACCCGGGCGCATCCGCTATACGCGCCCGGCGGCCGACGCGGCGGGGGCCGCGACGACGCCGACCGCCCCGTCGGACATGTCCGCGCCGCCCCCTCCGAGTCAGCCGATGCCCGGATCCTCAGCGCCTTGATATCAGCAGCAATTGGCCGTCGCGCCAAAGGCGCAGACTGGTCAGTGCCCTGGTCTGACGCAGTGCGGTCCGGAGCTCTTGCAGGTTGTTGATGCGCTGCCCGTTGACCTCGAGGAGCAGGTCGCCTTGCCGAAGCCCGGTTTCGGCCGCCGGGCTGGCCGGCTCAACCGGTCCCACGTCGACACCGACCAAGAGGCCGCGCTGCAGCGGTCGGTTACCGTCGGCGAGCCGCGCGCCGGACAGGGCGCGGCTGATGCGCGCACCCTCGACGAAATGCTCGTAGGGGTCGGCGACCTTGCCGCGGATGGTCCGCATCCGGCCGTCGCGGACGATCTGGAGTTCCACCGTGTCGCCAACGCGTTTCAGCCCAATGCGGTTGCGTAGATCCGCCGCGCCGCGGACCTCGGCGCCATCGACGCGGGTCACGACATCGCCGGGTCGTACCCCGGCCCGTTCGGCCGCCGAGTTGGACTCGACCTTCGCGATCACGGCGCCGCGATGCACCTCGACGCCCAAGGCGCGGGCCAGGTCCGGCGTGAGATCCTGGACACCGACTCCGAACAGCCCACGGCGCACCTCGCCATGTTCCAAAAGCTGGTCCATGACGACCTTGGCCATGTTGATCGGGATCGCGAAGCCGATTCCGACATTGCCGCCTCCGGGCGCGATGATCGCGGTGTTGATGCCGATTAGTTCGCCGCGGAGGTTGACGAGTGGGCCGCCGGAATTGCCCGGGTTGATCGAGGCGTCGGTCTGTATGTAGCTTTCGTAGCCCTCGATACCGAGCCCCGAGCGACCCAAGGCGCTGACGATGCCCGAGGTGACTGTCTGTGACAGACCGAAAGGGCTGCCCACGGCAATCACGAAGTCGCCGACGCGGAGCTGATCGGAATCGCCGACCGGCAGCTGCTGCAATTCCTCGGATGGAACTCGCAGCACCGCGACGTCGGTCTGCGGGTCGGAACCGACCAGCTCGGCGAGCAAGGTCCGACCGTCGTGAAGTGTCACCTCGATCTGCTCGGCCTTGTTCACGACGTGGTGATTGGTCAGGACGATCCCGTTGTGGCTATCGACGATGACGCCGGAACCGAGACTTTGACCACGGCGCTCGCGGTGGTCCGGGATGTCGAAGAAACGTCGGAAAAAAGGGTCGCGCAGCATTGGGTTATCGGCGATCTCGATGCGCGTGACGGTCGCGATGTTGACGACCGCTGGAACCGTGCGTTCGAGCATCGGGGCCAAGCTGGGCAACGGGGTGTCATCGACGGACGCAGGCAGTGCCGCTTGGGCACTGTGACCCCCGAGCAGGCAAAGGGTTAGCGCCAAGAGAGGGACCAGCCAACGAGGGACTCTCTGGCTGGTCCGAATCGCCGGGGTTCCGGGGACCGGGGAATCGGGCATGCGCGTCATGGTGATCTTGGTTTTCCGCTTGGGTGTTCGGAAGGCGATCGAACCGCCGTGCGTCGACGAGCTGGACATAGCCCGCCAATTGGCGTTCTTGCGCGAAACGAGGGTTCGCGATCGCACATCACAGGTCAGGCGAACGGCTGCGGTCGCGGATCTCGATCGAGCGTTCGCAAGCTCAACTATGCAAAGGCGCAGTCACTTTTTCAAGAGTCGAAATCGTTGATCCGTCTACTGGAGGCTGGTGCCCCGAGCCGGGCGCGGGTTCCCCGGCCGCGCGACCGATGCCCTGGGGCCTGTGCCTACCGCGGTATCGGTCCGGAATCATCGCAAGCCCCAGGTTCCTTCGGGGCGGGTGCGACTCGATAGACCAGCGCGGCGCGGTCGGTTTGACGCCAGCCTATCTCCAGGTCGGCCAGGCGCATCGCGAACTCGGTGCGTTCGGGGTAACGGTCCATGTAGCCCGGTCGCGGATCCAGCTGCAAGGTCTGCACGATTAGCCGCCGCAGCTGCCGCGCTCCGTCGGGATCCAATCGCAAGAGCTGATCCTGGGCCTCGGTCGTGAACAGGACCGGCTGATCGGCGCGCGGTGGCTCGTCGGCGAAGCCGGCGCTGGCCGTGGGAATCGCATCCGCGTAACGGAGGTAGGGCTTGATGTCCAGGACCGGCGTGCCGTCGAGCAGGTCGACACCGCGCAGGCGCAGCGTCAAACCCTCGGTCGTCCTTTCGGATCCGAGGTATGCGACGGCCGAGAGGCCGATCGGGTTCGGTCGGTAGGGCGCCCGACTGGCGAATACGCCGATCTTGCGGCGGCCACCGAGGCGCGGGGGCCGCACCTTCGGTCGCCAGCCAGCACCGATGCAGGTATGAAAGAGGAACACGAGCCAGATATGCGAAAAACCATCCAGGCCGTCGAGCGCTTCTTCACGGTCGTATGGCGGCAACAGGATCAACCGGGCCTCGACCGCCGTGACGAGGTTGGGCTGGCGCGGGATGCCGAAGCGGTCGGTAAAGACAGAGCGGATCACGCCAATCGGCGTTACCTGGATCGGTGGCAAGGATCCAGCCATAGCGATCTCGATGTCTTCGTTTGGCTCAGGGTTCGCCTGCTGCCTCCGGATGCTCGTTCGCTCATCTGGATCCTCGGCTATGGAGCTGGGCGGCGAGCGGCAGGCGGCCGCGGGCGGTCTCCGCGCGGCTCGATGCCGAGGCGCCAGAACGGCCTGCGCTAACGCGTTGACCCTCGCAGCCTTGTCGGGTTCGGTTGATATTGATCTGTCCCTCTTGATAGGTGGTGTTCGTATTCGAATCCCCGCATTGATGGGTATGGTTGATATTGATTCGACCGACCTGCGTTGTCGTATTCTGGTTGGCCATCGCGGCGGATTGCGCGGTGACAGCCATCAGACTCAGCAGGAGTAGGATTAACCGGGATGGCCTGGTCGCGTGCGTCATGTCATCGGGCTCCGAGTTCGGTGTTCGTCGTGCTCGTCGGCTAGGCAAGATCGTGGGGACGGGGCGCGATCAGGGCAGAGAGCCCGATCGCGGAGGTGTGATCTCTCCTGGTCGATGTCTCATGGATTCAAGGCGTTAGCTGCCTGCGATGGGCCGGCGCCGACCATGGGCGCCGGCTGAGCAGTCAGTCACGCGCGCGGCCGCGTGTCAGGCTGGTGCGATTGGAGAAGCCTCGTTGGTGGGTTTCATTGTAGTTCGAATCGCCGAACTGGCCGGTCTGGTTCCAGTTGGAATCGCCGCGCTGCCGGGTGCGGTTGGCGTTGTCCCGACCTTCTTGATAGGTCGCATTGTCATTGAGGTTGCCGCGTTGGAAGGTATCATTGGTGTTGATGCGGCCTTCCTGGATCGTCGTGTTGACGTTGGTCTGCGCAACGGCGGATCCGCCCGCGATGATCAGCGGCAGCGCAAGGGCGAAGGGGGCGAGCCTGGAAATGGATTTCTTCATTGGTGTTTCCTCTCTCGTTGCGTAATCGATTGACTTGGTTGCAGGTCGTCGGCCGCTGAGCACCGGCGGCGATGTCCGCTGACAAGGGCTGACAGGATCAACGGATGCGTTGATGGTCATCACATTGTCGAGATCAGGATACGCGGTGGAGTCTGAACGCAGGCTGAACGACGATCAGTGGTTCGTCGGTCGTCGTGGCGCGGTGTTAGGCGGCCGTTATCCGCCGTGATGTTCTTGCCGCGACGTTCTGGTACCGGGTCGCACAGCGTCGATGGTCGTCAGCCGGCGCCGGCGTCCTTGATCGCTGACCAGGCAGCCAAGGCGGCTGCACGCGAGGTGGTCAGATCGACGATCGGCCGCGGGTAATCTCGT
This sequence comes from Thioalkalicoccus limnaeus, assembly GCF_041197575.1. Classification (NCBI taxonomy): domain Bacteria; kingdom Pseudomonadati; phylum Pseudomonadota; class Gammaproteobacteria; order Chromatiales; family Chromatiaceae; genus Thioalkalicoccus; species Thioalkalicoccus limnaeus. Next base: position 111,179 of record NZ_JBDKXB010000007.1, read on the forward strand.
CCCAGCTCGAGATCGGCCTGACTGAGAAGCTCCCGCGGCGCCATCCATGGGCGGTGGATATAGGTGTCGGGTAGGCGGGCGAGCTCCGGGCACCAGCGACGCACATAATCGCCGCTCGGGTCGAAACGTTCACCTTGGCGGATCGGATTGAAGATGCGGAAGAAGGGCGCGGCGTCGGCGCCGCAACCCGCGACCCATTGCCAGCCGAGCGTATTGTTCGCGAGGTCCGCGTCGACCAGCGTGTCCCAAAACCATCGCGCACCCAGTTGCCACGGCAGGCGCAGATTCTTCGTGAGAAAGGAGGCAGCGACCATGCGCACGCGATTGTGCATCCAGCCGGTCGTCCACAGCTCGCGCAGACCGGCGTCGACCAGCGGGATGCCGGTCCGTCCCTGTTGCCACGCGTGCAGTCGCGTCCCGTCGTCGTGGCACCACGGAAAGGCGGCGAAGCGTCGATCGAGCGGCGTCTCCGGCGTCTGCGGAAAAAACGCCAACAGGTGATGGGCGAACTCACGCCACCCCAGCTCGCGGAGGAAGGATGCCGCCGGCTCCCGGTCGAGGTCGATGCCTCGCTCGAGCAGGGCACCGAGCAACTGCCGTGGGCTGATCTCACCAAAATGCAGGTGCGGAGACAAGCGCGAGGTGCCTCGGTGGTCGGGTCGGTCGCGGCCCTCGACGTATTGGACGAGTCGCCGGTCAAGAAAATCCCGCGCGGCGCGCCAGGCGCCTTCCTCGCCCGGCGTCCAGGCGTCGGCCAAGCCCGTGTCCCAGCGAATACGCGGCTGCAAGCGCAGGGTCGAGAGATCCAGTCCGGTCAGCTCGGGCGGCAACGGCGGCAGCTGGCTGGGAATCGGGATGATCGGGGTCGGCGGGAGCTGGGCGATGGCCCGTCGCCAATAGGCGCTGAAGACACGGTAAGGCCCTTTCTGAGCGGTCAGGATCTCGCCTGGCTCGAACAACAGGTTGCCATTCGTGCCGAAGCATTCGCTGCCGGATGACCGCAAAGCCTGCTCGATGTGACGATCCCGCGCGACGGACGTGGGCTCGTGCAAGCGATTCCAGTGAACGCGACGGGCGCCGGTGGCGGCGATGACCTTCTGCAAGACCTGCAGGCTATCCTCGCCTTGGGCCAGAATCAGCCGACTGCCGAGACCCGTCAGTCGCCGGTCAAGCGCGGCCAGGCTGTGATGCAACCACCAGCGGCTGGCGGCGCCGGGGGACCAGGGGTGGTCCTCCGTCGGCGAGTGGATATACAGGGGTACCAGGTGCGTGGCACCGGCCAGTGCCCCGGCGAGCGCCGGGTTGTCGCCAAGACGCAGGTCACGACGGAACCAGAGTATCGAGGCGTCGGCCATTCAGTCGAGCCGGTAGTGTTTTTCGACCGGTTCGAGGATCTCCCAGGTACAACGCAGTCCCGCAGGGAAGGTGATCAGGTCACCGCGAGCGAAGGTCAGCGGTGCCCCGCCCTCCGGGGTCACCGTGAACCGACCCCTGAGCACGTAGCAGGTCTCGTTGCGATCGTATTGCCAGGGAAAGGTCGCGACGTCCTTTCGCCATACCGGCCAACCCTCGACACCGAGGACCTCGAGTTTGGCCGGGGACGGCTTGCGTTCGAAGAGGATCTCGTATTCGGTCATCGTGGACATGCTCCTCGAGTCGTGCGTTCTTCGGTTGCGCCTGGGCGGTTCCCGCTCGTGAGCGCAACCGGTGTTCTTAGGGTGATCGTCCGGCTTTTTCAAGGCTCGCGGCCTTGAGTTGGAATCGTCGATGGGGGACACTGCGGGCATGAGCGAGATCCTCGATCCCCTGTCGCTCGCCGTTGGCCGGTGCTTGTCGGCGGCAGCGCTGCGCCTGACAACGGCGGAGTCCTGTACCGGTGGCTGGCTGGCCAAGGTCGTGACCGACGTCCCGGGCAGCAGCGGATGGTTCGACCGTGGCTTCGTCACCTATGACGACCGGGCGAAGGTCCAGATGCTGGGCGTCCAGGTGGAGACCATCACGGGTGCCGGAGCGGTCAGCGAGGCCGTGGTGCGCGAGATGGCCTTGGGTGCTTTGGCGCACAGCGAGGCGCAGATCGCCATCGCGATCACCGGCATCGCCGGGCCCGGTGGTGGCTCCGACGAGAAGCCGGTTGGCACCGTCTGGTTTGCCTGGGCCCTCGTCGATGGACAAGTCGTGACCCAGCGCCTGCAATTCGCCGGCCATCGCGACGAGGTCCGCCATCAGGCGGTGCGCGTCGCATTGGAGCGGCTGATCGAGCTGCTTGGCCCGTGTGAGTGAGCGTCTCTTCTTTGCCCTCTGGCCAGATCCCTCCGCCCGCGCGCATCTGATCCGATTGGTCCGTTCGCGGGTTCCCGTCGCGGCTCGACCGACGCACCCGGCCGACCTGCACCTGACCCTCGCCTTCATCGGCCCGCTCGCCGGCACGGCCCGCGTGTGTGCGCTGGAGGTGGCCGGCGCCGTGCGCATGGCGCCGTTCGGGTTCGAGCTCGATCGCATCGGCCACTGGCCGGGGCCGCGGGTCCTCTGGTGCGGCCCGGCCGGCGTCCCGGATGCGCTCGAGCTTCTGGCGACGCGGCTGATCACGGGTCTGATCCACTGCGGCGTCGCCGCGGATCGGCGGCCCTTCCAGCCCCATGTCACGCTCGGTCGCCGCATCGGTGCGCTCGGGCATCCCGAATCCCCTTCCGCATTGGCTCGTCCCATTCACTGGCGTGCGACCGACTTCGTGTTGGCCGCGAGTGGGGGAGGCGGCCCGCCGCGCTATCGCTGGTTGCGTCGGTGGCCATTGCAGCCATGACTGGGCTGGGGTGATATGGGATACTAACGCCTCCCCCGGCGGCAAGGCCGGATGGCACGCAGGTATTCTGGAGAGCGAATGGACGACAACCGCAAAAGGGCGCTGGCGGCGGCCCTTGCCCAGATCGAGAAACAGTTTGGCAAGGGATCCGTGATGCGCATGGGCGACACGGGCGCAGTGCGCAATGTCGATGTCATCTCGACGGGTTCGCTCGGTCTCGATCTCGCCCTCGGAATCGGTGGCATCCCGCGGGGTCGGGTGATCGAGATCTATGGTCCGGAATCGTCCGGCAAGACGACCCTGACGCTGCACATGGTGGCCGAGGCGCAGAAGCTCGGCGGCACCGCGGCCTTCGTCGACGCCGAGCACGCGCTCGACCCGAGTTATGCCGAGAAGCTCGGGGTCAACATCGAGAACCTGTTGGTCTCGCAACCCGACACCGGTGAGCAGGCCCTCGAGATCACCGATATGCTGGTGCGCTCCGGGGCTGTCGATATCGTCGTGATCGATTCGGTCGCGGCCCTGACCCCGAAGGCCGAGATCGAGGGCGAGATGGGCGATTCGCATGTCGGCCTCCAGGCGCGGCTGATGTCGCAAGCCTTGCGGAAGCTCACGGCGAACATCAAGCGTTCGAATAGCATCGTCGTGTTCATCAACCAGATTCGGATGAAGATCGGCGTCATGTTCGGTTCGCCGGAGACGACGACCGGCGGCAACGCGCTGAAGTTCTACGCGTCGGTGCGCCTCGACATTCGCCGTATCGGCGCCATCAAGAAGGGCGATGAGGTCGTCGGCAACGAGACCAAGGTCAAGGTGGTCAAGAACAAGGTCGCGCCGCCGTTTCGCCAAGTCACGTTCGATATCCTTTACGGCGAGGGAATCTCGCGGCAAGGCGAGATCATCGATCTGGGCGTCCAGGCCAATATCGTCGAGAAATCGGGAGCCTGGTACAGTTACGGAGGCAACCGAATCGGTCAGGGAAAGGACAACGTCCGCACCTTTCTGCGGGACAATCCGGCGCTGGCCAGTGAGATCGAGCAGCGGATCCGTGAGCAATTGCTGCCCCAATCGGTCGGTGAGGCGGCATCCGGCGAAACCGCGGAGGCGTGACGCTGGATCCCGAGCTCGAGGGGGCCGCGTTGCGCTTGCTGGCGCTGCGGGACCACAGTCGCCGGGAGCTTGCGGCCAAGCTGCATCGCCGTGGCTATGCGCCGGATGCTGTCGCATCGCTGCTCGAGGAGCTGGTTGCCAAAGGTCTGCTCTGTGAAGCCCGCCTCGCCGAGCATTATGTCGCCGAGCGTTTACGCAAGGGCTTTGGCCCGCTTCGTGTGCGCGAGGAATTGCATCGCAAGGGGCTCCCGGATGAGGTGATCGACCCCCATCTCCGATTATCGGATGATCGATGGCGGGAACTGATAACGATGGCCCACGATAAGCGCTTCGGCCCGGCCAAATCCCAAGATCCTCGTGAACAGGCACGCCGTGGCCGCTTTCTCGAGTCGCGCGGGTTTCCCGTCGGTTTGATCCGGTCGTTACTGTTCGACGATCAGTGACCTGGTGCCCGAGCCCGACAGTCAATCTTCAACGCAAAGTCCCGAGTCAGTCGACATGACGAGCAGTGCAGAGCTTCGAGCCAGTTTCCTGGATTTCTTCCGAGCGCGTGACCACGAGGTCGTACCGAGCAGTTCTTTGATTCCTGCCAACGACCCGACGTTGTTGTTCACGAATGCTGGCATGGTGCCCTTCAAGGACGTGTTTCTCGGGCGCGATCGGCGGCCCTACCGACGTGCAGCGAGCGCGCAGCGCTGCGTGCGCGCCGGCGGCAAGCACAATGATTTGGAGAATGTCGGTTATACCGGGCGCCATCACACCTTCTTCGAGATGCTCGGGAATTTCAGCTTCGGCGACTATTTCAAGCGCGAGGCCATCGCCTTTGCCTGGGAATATCTGGTCGACGTCCTGAAGTTGCCGCCGGATCGGCTGTGGGTAACGGTTTATACCGAGGATGACGAGGCGGCTTCGATCTGGCTCGACGAGATGGGGGTCGATCCTCGGCGCTTCGCGCGGTGCGGCGCCAAGGACAACTTCTGGTCGATGGGTGACACGGGCCCGTGCGGGCCTTGCTCCGAGATCTTTTTCGACCACGGGCCGCAGGTGGCCGGCGGCCCCCCGGGCTCGCCCGACGCCGATGGCGACCGCTACGTCGAGATCTGGAACCTGGTCTTCATGCAGTACAACCGGGATGCCGACGGTCAGTTGACCCCGCTGCCGCATCCGTCCGTGGATACCGGGATGGGTCTCGAGCGGCTCGCCGCGGTCATGCAGGGGGTCCACAGCAACTATGACATCGATTTGTTGCGTCGCCTCGTCGTAGCCGCCGCCGAGGCGACGGCGGCGGGAGACCTGACCGATAAGTCGTTGCGGGTGATCGCCGACCATATCCGGTCGGCCAGTTTTCTGATCGTCGACGGTGTGACGCCGAGCAACGAAGGCCGCGGCTATGTCCTGCGGCGCATCATTCGCCGTGCGATCCGCCACGGCTACCGACTCGGGCAGGCCGAGCCCTTCTTCCACCGCCTGGTCGCGCCGCTCGTGGGGGACATGGGTTCCGCGTATCCGGAACTGGCCGCCGCCGAGGAGCGGGTGGCGCGTGTTCTGCGGCTGGAGGAAGAGCGGTTCGCCGAGACCCTGGAGCAGGGATTGCGGATCCTCGAGGGGACGATCGCTGGCCTCGCCGAGCCCGAGATCCGCGGCGATGTCGTCTTCAAGCTGTACGATACCTATGGTTTTCCGGTCGATCTGACCGCCGATATCGCCCGGGAACGTGGCCTGTCGCTGGATCTCGCGGGTTTCGAGCGCGAGATGGCGCAGCAGCGGGAACGGGCACGGGCCGCGAGCCACTTCGGAACGGCGCAGGAGATGGCGCTGGAGTTCGAGGGGACCACCGATTTCACCGGCTACGAACACCTCGCGGACCAGGCCACCGTCGTCGGCCTGTATCGGGATGGCGCCGCGACGGACCGGCTCGCGACAGGCGAAGAGGGCATCCTGGTGCTCGATGTGACGCCCTTTTACGGCGAGTCCGGTGGACAGGTCGGGGACCGTGGCGTCTTGACCACCGAGACCGCGCGGTTCGATGTCACGGATACCCGCAAGAAGGGCGGCGACCTGATCTTCCATGTCGGTCGCCTCGTCACCGGTGAGATCGGCCTTGGCGATCGCGTCGGGGCCCAGGTCGACGTCGAGCGGCGGCTCGCCACGGCCCTGAACCACTCGGCCACTCACTTGCTGCACGCCGCGCTGCGACAGGTGCTCGGCGAGCACGTGCAGCAGAAAGGCTCACTCGTCGAGCCAGAGCGGTTGCGCTTCGATTTCACGCACTTCGAAGGCGTCACCCGCGAGCAGCTGGTTCGGATCGAGCGGCTGGTCAATCAGGAGATCCGGGCCAACCATCTGGTCGAGACGCGGATCATGAGTCTGGATGACGCCAAGGCGTCCGGTGCCTTGGCCCTGTTCGGCGAAAAATACGCCGATCAGGTCCGCGTCTTGCGTATGGGGGATTTTTCGACCGAGCTGTGTGGCGGGACCCATGTCAAGGCCGTCGGCGATATCGGTCTGTTCAAGATCGTCAGCGAGGGCGGGATTGCCGCCGGGGTGCGTCGGATCGAGGCGCTGACCGGGGCGGCCGCGGTCCAGTGGGTCGAGGCGGATGAAGATCGTTTGCTGCGGCTGACCGAATTGCTCAAGGGTGGGCGGGAAGACGTCGATCAAAGGGTCTCCCAGTTGCTCGAACGAACTCGCCGCCTGGAGAAGGAGCTCGAGCGGCTCAAAGGCAAGCTGGCCGGAGCAGCGGGCCAGGATCTTGCCGCCCAGGCGGTGGCCGTGGGGCCGGTCCAGGTGCTGGCCGCGCGTCTCGATGGGGCCGATGCGAAGGCGCTGCGCGAGACCCTCGATCAACTCAAGGGGCGTCTCGGCAGCGCGGTCGTCGTCTTGGCCGGCGATGCCGAGGGGAAGGTCAACCTGGTCGCCGGCGTGACGAAGGATCTGACGGATCGTCTGAAGGCCGGCGACCTGATCCGCGACGTCGCGGCCAAGGTCGGCGGCAAGGGCGGTGGCCGGGCCGATATGGCGCAGGCGGGTGGCACCGACCCGGCTGGCCTGCCGGCGGCCCTGGGGTTGGTCGAGGATTGGGTGCGTGACAGGTTGGCGTGAGCCGTTCGACCGCCGAGGGAGGACACCCGTCGCCAGGCATCTTTGCGAAGCGAGCAGATCAGGCTACCATACCGGCCCTTCGCTTCCATCGATCGATTAACGCGTAATTGCTGTCAAGATGTCGCTGATCGTACAGAAATACGGTGGTACCTCGGTCGGTACCCCCGAACGGATCAAGGCCGTCGCCGCGCGGGTCAAGGCTTGGCGTGATCGCGGTCATCAGGTCGTCGTGGTCGTTTCGGCGATGTCGGGCGAGACGGATCGGTTGCTCGCGCTGGCGAAGTCGGTCCAGACACGCCCACTTCTTCGCGAGCTCGACGTGCTGCTGGCGACCGGCGAACAGGTTACGATCGCGTTGCTCAGCATGGCCCTCGATGAGATCCGCTGTCCCGCGCGCTCCTACACGGGTGCGCAGGTCCACATCCTCACCGACAGCGCGCACAGCAAGGCGCGGATACGGGATATCGACGCCGCCCGGGTCCAGGCCGATCTCGCTGCCGGCCGTGTCGTCGTGGTGGCTGGCTTTCAAGGGGTCGATGAAACCGGAAACATCACGACCCTCGGGCGGGGCGGGTCGGATACCTCCGCCGTCGCGTTGGCCGCGGCCCTGAAGGCCGATGAGTGCCAGATCTACACCGATGTCGACGGCGTCTACACGACGGATCCGCGCATCGAACCGCGCGCGCGCCGACTGGCGCGGATCACCTTCGAAGAGATGCTGGAGATGGCGAGCCTCGGTTCGAAGGTCCTGCAAATCCGCTCGGTCGAGTTCGCCGGCAAGTACCGGGTTCCGTTGCGTGTCCTCTCGAGTTTTGGCGAAGGGGAGGGCACCCTGATCACGTTCGAGGAGGGTTCCGTGGAAGAGGCCAAGATCGCCGGTATCGCGTTCGCGCGTGACGAGGCCAAGTTGACGCTGCTCGGGGTACCGGATCAACCGGGTGTCGCCCACCGGATCCTGGGCCCGATCGCCGAGGCCAACATCGAGGTCGACATGATCGTGCAGAACGTCGCCGCGGACGAGGCGACGACGGATTTTACCTTCACGGTCCATCGCAACGATTATCCGCGGGCGTACGAGATCCTGGAGCACGCGGCCGCGGAGCTCGGGGCGCGCCAGGTCGTCGGTGACGAACGGATCGTCAAGGTCTCGCTGGTTGGCGTCGGGATGCGCTCGCATGCGGGGATCGCGAGCAAGATGTTTGCGGCCCTCGCCAAAGAGGGCATCAATATCCGCATGATCTCGACATCGGAGATCAAGATTTCAGTCGTGATCGACGAACGCTACCTGGAGCTCGGTGTCCGAGCTTTACATGAAGCCTTCGATCTGGATACCGCGGCCGCTTGATATTCTATCGCTCTACCCCATTGACATCCGAACAGTTCCTGGCCCCATTTTGGCTGCAAAAACAGCTCTAGTGTGGGCCGGCTGTTGCTAGAATTCAGATGACCGGAACCGCGAATCATAACTCCGGCGCTTGGTTGGGTGCAGCTGGGTCAGTGTTGTTATTACACAATTTTAGGGGATCATACCCCAAAGTAATAGACCTAGTTGCGATTTGGATGATGGAAAAAGGGAGATTCAACAAATGTTGATCTTAACTCGTCGGGTTGGTGAAACTCTGATGATCGGTGATGAAGTCACGGTTACCGTCTTGGGAGTCAAAGGTAACCAGGTTCGGATTGGTGTCAATGCGCCGCGCGATGTGGCGGTTCATCGAGAGGAGATCTACGAGCGCATTAAACGGGAGCAGGCCGAAGGGATCGTCAGGTCACCCGATGCCGGGACCGGTCATCTGGCCGACTGACTGTCGGCTGGTCAAAACGACAGGGGTTCGGTTACAATCGAACGCCTGTCGCCTGTTTTGCCTTTAAACCATTCAGATTGTGTGGGTTAAGAAGGCCCGAGCCCGCTGGGCTCTTTATCATACTGGAGAGATGGCCGAGTGGCTGAAGGCGCTCCCCTGCTAAGGGAGTATGGGCTAATCCCCCATCGAGGGTTCGAATCCCTCTCTCTCCGCCATAAACTAAAATAATATCGTTCATTCAGGCGATGGCAGGGCGCAAATCCGCCCTCGTCCCCTATCGTGGCCCATCCAGACACGGCTGTTCCTGCCTCGACAGGGGGTGCGGTCCTGTTCTCGAAAGCCCGCTCATCGATAGGGCCACACCGACAATCCGCTCAATGAGACAGGGCTGAGTCACAGGCGGTAGCCGTTACCGAGCTGGGTGACCTTGTCGCCAGGGATGCTGGTCCAGCTGGAGCGGTTTCGGCGCCGATCGGCGCATCCCGCGCGTCGCCGGCCGGTCACCGTGTGTCCAGGTCCGCAATCTCACCGAACGGCGCGAGCAACTTGGCGTACTCCAGCAGATGAAGGCCGATGGCGACATCGCCCACGTCGGCATCATCACCTCGCATAGTCGCCGGCACGACCAGGTCGAGCGCATCATGCGCGAACACGCCATCGATTTCGTGCAACTGACCTACAACGTCACCCACCGCCAGGTCGAAGATCGCCTGCTGCCGCTGGCCAAGGAAAAAGGCATTGCCGTCTTATTCCTGAAGCACCCGCGCCAGGTTGGGTAGACCCAGCGCCAGGGCGGTGCGGGCCGGCCCTCGGCACTCCCAGGGTGGGCTCAGTTTTCCTCAGGATTCAACCAATTCTCGGTAACCAGCTCCGGCACACGCCGGAACTCGCCCAGATTGTCTGTCACCACCACCGCCCCCAGCGCGAGACCTTGCGCGGCAATCCAAAGATCATTCGCGCCAATGGGGGTACCGGCGCGTTCGAGCTGGGCACGGACCTGGCCGTAGCGTTGGCTCACTCGACCGTCAAGCGGCACCAGTTCGATTTCCTCGGTCAACCGAGCGAGACGGGCGGCATTTTTCTCCCGGTAAGCGCTCTTCTCAACGCCCAGTTGCAGCTCGCCCAACACCACAGGAGAAAGAACCAGATCGGCCAACGCGGTCTGCTCCAGCCTTACGCGCACAACCTCCACGCCCTTCATGGCCGCGATGAAGATATTGGTATCGAGTAGGTAGCGCATCTACCAGGCTTGGACCCGCTCCGGCGGGGCATCTTCCGGCGCCACCAAGTCGATCTCATCGTGATCTGCCCAAAATGGACGGAACGCGTCCGCAGCCAGGCTGGGTTTTTCCGGCACCAGGCGTGCGATCACTCGACCGCGGCGCATGATGGCGATCGTTTCACCGGCCTCCACGGCCGCCAGCAAACCAGAAAGCTTTGCCTTGGCTTCTGTTATCTGAACGCAACGCACAGAGAATATCCAGAAAATGACCATATGGTCAGAATACTCCTCGAGGCGCCCCTCAGCAAACTCGGTCGAACAACAAAGCCTGCTAGCACCGCTGCATCCGCGTGTCTTTAACGCCTTTTCCCCTGCCCAGGGTGTTGTACGCGAGACCGTAGCTCTCGCAGAGCTTGATGCCGGCGATCTTGGCGATCGCGTACGGCTCATTGGTCGGCTCGAGCACCCCCGTCCCCAGCGCCTCTTCGCCATCAGCCCGCCCACGGCGCCAGCGTCCCATCGGGCACGCTCGAGGGCAGGTTCACGACCCGCTCTTCGAGCCAGATCGCATTCGCCAAGCCGTCGTGTTGGCAATCGGCGTACATCGGCAGGCGGTTCATCAGGCGCCAGATCGGGCGGGTCATCACGCCCTGGGCATTGGTCTCGCGCAGGAAGGCCTCGCGCTCGGCGGGCGAGGCGAGCCGCACCTACATGGTGCCCTGTACCCAATCGCGGAGGGGAGTCGAACTTGGAGCCATAAACGCTCGAAGGCTCGTCCGTCCGCAAGCCGATAGGCCGAGAAATCCCGTACATCAACCGTAATGATCCTGTTGATACCGTGGATTCCAGCGAGCGTGACGAGTGCCGCGTCGGTGAAGTCAGGTTCAAGGTTCTGATATTTCTTCAATGTGGCGCGGATCGCCGGCAGCTCGGTGATACTGAGGTCACGCAGGATGATGCCGTGGCATTCCAGCCAGCTCAGGAGCGCGATTTTGCCGGATGTATCGAGGAAAAAGCCCGTCTCGGTGACTACGGGCCAGAGAGAATGCAGGCTCAGGCGTTGATGATTGGCCAGGAACTCGACGGCGGAGGTGTGATGCGGGTCATTGCGAGCGAACAGGGCGACAAGAAAGCCGGTATCAACCCAGGCGGCCATGTTTGGCATGCAGGGCCTCCCAGATTTGGCGTTTTGCGGGATCGGTGGGTGGCTCGGCAAGATGTCCGGCGCCGAACAGATCCCGTCCTGTTTCATAGGGCGTCGGCCCCGTTTGTTCCAACAGACGCTGACAGAGCTCACGAATCCCCTGGCGGACCAGATCATCCTGGCTACGCGCGGATTGACGGCTCACGCGTTCCAATAAGGCTTGTTCCTCGGGGGTCAGGCACACGGTGAATGACATGGTTTCGTCCTCGCATCAGTGATCACGACGTTCTGCTGTTTACATAGCGCATCACGAGGGGGTTGACAACACATCCGTCGCTCTGTTGCCGGGGGAGCGTCCTATGATTCAGGGAATAGCCGTTCCAAGATGGCGACGATCCGCTCGCCCGTGTGCCCGCTCCCAGGGCGATGGTGCCGGTCGCCGGCGAACAGGGCTCGTTCCAGGGACAGCCGCGTAGGTCGGGTTAGGCGCGCGCGCCGTAACCCGACGGGCGGCGAATCCTTGCACAGCGCCGCATCCTGTTACGCTGCGCTAACCCCACCGACAGCTGAGCGGGTCGTGAACCTGCCCTCGAGCGTGCCCGATGGGGCGTTGGCGCCATGGGCGGGCCGATGGCCCCGAGTGCAGCGGGGCGGGGCGAAATCGTTGCCGACGAACCCCGCCAACGCTCGATCCAGCGGTGGAAACCATGCGGCATCAGGCGGCCGCTCGGAAGCACGTCCTGCCGGTTCTATGCCGCCGGCAGCATCTCGTGCAGGACCTGGCGCAAGGTTGCGACGGTCACGGGGGCGGCATCAGGAGAAAGGCTGGCGCGCAACGTGTCATTGATCGGCGAATATTTGCACAACGCCCTCAGGCACGCCGTGACCGGCCTTTTGAACTGGGTTCTTGTGCTATGGTCTCTTGTGCCGACACGATGGACGTAAAGGAACCTCCATGAGCACAACATCACCAGCACAAGAAATCTGGGATCTATTACGCGACGTGATCCGAGTACAGCGAGAGAACGCCGAGCAATTCCAGGAAACCGACCGCCGGTTCCAGGAGACCGACCGCAAGTTTCAGGACACCGACCGCAAGATCCAGGAAACGAACCGCCAACTCAAAGAGCTCGGCCAGCAGATCGGCGGCTTGGGCGAAAAATTCGGCAGCTTCACCGAGGGCCTCGCACTCCCCTCGATGGAACGCCTGCTGCGCGAACGGTTCGGCATGGAGGTCGTCAGCCCCAGCGTGCGCGTCACCAAAGGCGGCCGACACCTGGAGATCGACACCTTGGCCTATGCCAATGGCGAGATCAACGCCGCCTACCTCGTCGAGGTCAAGAGCCACCTGCGCGAAGAAGCCATCGACCAACTGAGCACCCTGCTCGAGCAGTTTCGCGCGTTCTTTCCTGAGCATCGCGACAAGCGACTCTATGGCATCCTCGCCGCCGTCGACGCCTCCCCGGCCCTGCGCGAGCGCGCCTTGCGCAAGGGATTCTACGTGGCGCGCATCCACGACGCGGTCTTCGAGCTCGATGTCCCCGAGGGGTTTCAGCCCCGGGTGTTCTGACCCGAGGCTGAAACCAGGCCGCCGCCATCCCCAAGGTGGCATGTCGACACCCCGTCCCCTTGCCGGACCGCGGTATGCGATGGCCCAACGCTATGGTCGCCCCGTGAAAGTGTAGCTTTCGGGCGCGCTGCGAGAACTTGTCCCCGGGGCCATAGAAGTCGATCGGCATACATCGGCAGGCGGTTCATCAGGCGCCAGATCGGGCGGGTCATCACCCCTTGGGCATTGGTCTCGCGCAGGAAGGCCTCGCGTTCGGCGACCCCGCCAGCGCACGATCGAGCGATGGAAACCGTGCAGGATCGTGCGGGCAATCGGAAGCACGTCCTGCCGGTTCTATGCCGCCGGCAGCATCTCGTGCAGGACCTGGCGCAAGGTTGCGTCGGCCAGTGGCCGCCGAGCAGGGCTTGTTCCAGGGACAGTACGGGGAATGACGTGACGAAGGAACCGTATCGATCGCGTGGCACGTCCCCCGGTTTCCCCCGACCTACGGCTTCAGGCTCCGTCCTGATGTAGCTCGCGTCGAATCGTTTCGCGTACGACGTCTGCGAGCGTCTGCCCTTCGACGAACTGTCGCAGTGCATCGTTCATCAGCGTTTGATAATTGCTGCCCACCATCTCGGCACGGGCCTTGAACGCCGCCAAGACCCTGTTGTCCACCCGCATCGTGACCTGGGACTGGCTTCCTCGCTCGGCCTGCAGACGTGCCAACGCCGGTACCTCGGCAACGGGCTTGGCCTCGGTAAAATCCAGGTCGGCAAGGTCATCGAATAGAGGGTCAGAACTGTTGTTCATAGCGTCGCCGTTGCGATTGGTTAGCTTTCCAAGCGGAAATCAGACGAATGCGATTCCCTCGGAGCGTCCACACGACCACGAGAACGCGTACCTGTCCACCCATACCGAGGGTCACGAATCGCTGCTCGCCGTTTGCGTCAACGTCTTCGCGAGTCAGCGCGAAAGGATCAAACAGCACATGACGCGCTTCCTCGAAGGTCACACCTTCGTGGTTGGCCGGATTGGCGGCGGCTTTCTCCGGGTCGAATTCGATCTCCATGGAGCGACGTTAAGCGTCTCAGTACGGATATTCAAGTCGTAGCGCCGAGATCGTCACGCCGGGCGTTGTACGCGAGACCAACGGGGCGGGCACACCGAGCGAGAACGAAGCTCTCGTAGGTCGGGTTAAGCGCGCTGGCACGGCGGTCTTCGAGAAAGAACAGATCAGCGTGCGCCGTAATCCGACAGGCCGCGAATCTTTGCACAACGTCCCGTCGCGTTACGCTGCGCTAACCTGACCTACGGCGCTGAGCCGGTGGGGCGGGGATCCGAGCGGGCCGGGCACGAGCCGGCACAGCGGCCGGCAGGGAGGACGCGCGCGTCGGTCAATCGGCGCTTGACCGGTCCCGCTCGGCTCGTGGAAGATGGGCTTGCGCTTCTCGCGCGAATCCGTCCACGATGGCGTGCGGATGACGATTGGACCAAAGGCGATCCGTAACGTCCTCGACATTGATATTTGGCGTTTTGGGCCTGATCGCGGTCCTGTTGTTCGCGGCGGGCTATCTGCTTTTCGTCGGAATGGCCGCGCCCGTCGGGCGACGCGGAAGCCACCCCAGACCTCGCTTGAATCGGCACCGTCGATCTGCACCGTGCTGTGCGCCGCGGTACTTCGCTCGGCCAGTCGTTCCGGGCCGGACCCGTAACGCGAGGTGCCGCCATTGACGATCGTCCGCTGGCCGAAGAGCGACAACTCGAACGACAGGGTATCCGCGTGCCAACCAACGATCCGCCTCAGGGCCAACGAAAAAGGCCCTGGCGAAGACCAGGGCCTTGGCGTTGGCAAACAGGTGGTTGCCCAGCAAATGATGCTCGAGTCGCCGTCGCAGCCAGCGCACTTGCACGGCCAGGCTGTCCCGGCATTCGGATTCGTTCATTCATCCGTCGACAATGGCTCGGTGACGATCGCAAGACGGCCAGCACGCACCATGGCCTGATCGACGAACCAATCCTCGAGCAGTCGATCCAGACACTGTCCCGCCATCTCGGCATCCAGAGAAGATTCGACGACGACAAACAGCTCAGACTGATCAGCGTCCGGATCTTCGAGCAGTTTTTAGCCGATCGTCATCTCTTGTCTTGCGCAACAACGCACGATCCGTAGTCAAGAACCAGGCCGCACCCGCTTCGATCGCGCTCGCCACGTGGAGCGCATCCATAGGCTTCACGCCTCTGCTCGCAAACTCCCCCGCTAGCGACTCGACACGAGAGGTCGTGTCGATTTCGAGCCCCCCGCGGCAAGCCGTCGAATATCGGCCGGCGAGTTGGCCCGATAGCGGGCCGGAAAGACATCGTCGCCGGCGCGGCCGCGCCACCTCGGCGAAGACCGGCGCCGGATCGGGCAGGTGCACCGATGCGTTGTCGGCGAACTCCGGATCGGGGATCGCCTCCCCGACGCCCACGCGCCCCTCGTCCAGATAGGGCTTATCGACCACCCGCGGATCCGGATCGATCCCGCAGAGGTGCCGTGAGGTCATCGCCCATCTGCCCCAAGGGGCGAGAAAGCAACTGGAGCAGAGGTTCAAGAACGTATCGCCGCACGTCCTCGATCGATTACACTGGCGCCATGTACATCGTCAAGCGCATGCCGCACTTCGATCGATGGCTCGACGGCCTGCGTGACCGTCAAACACGGATCCGACTGCTGCGACGACTGGAAAAGGCCCAACGCGGACTGCTCGGCGACATCGCGACCGTCGGCGACGGCGTCTTCGAGATGCGCGAATTTTTCGGTCCAGGCTGGCGCATGTACTACATCCACCAGGGCGCGCTCCTGATCGTCATGCTTAGCGGTGGCGACAAGAACAGCCAGGCTGCCGATATCGCCGCGGCGAAAGCTTTGGTCGCCACCCTAAGGAACGATTAACGAACAACTGAAACAACGGGGCGCGGGCGTCTCGCCCGCCTGGCGGGCCAGAGGCCCGCCCCCGTGGTCAAGCGCGCCACTTATAGGGACCTTGAAAAATTGCCATCCGGGCAATTTTTCAAGACGCGAAGCGAAAATGCGATTTCCGCTTCGCTTCGCTTCATTTTCAGTCGCTTAGGCGACTGAAAATGGCGGGGCATCCTTGCCCCGCGCGGGCACCTTGAATTTTTCAAGGTGCCCTTGTTTTTCGCTCGTTACTAAGGGTCTAAGCCTATATGAACAAAGAGAGAAGAATTGCCGATCTGCCTGAATTCGACATGGCCCAGTATCTCGGCACCGACGAGGATATCGCGGAATATCTGCGCCAAGTGCTCGAAGAGGGCGAGCCAGGAGAGCTCGCCGCCGCGCTCGGGCACATCGCCAAAGCACGCGGCATGACGGAAATCGCCAAAGCCTCGGGCATCAAGCGCGAAGCCCTCTACAAGGCCCTGCGCCCCAATGCCCAGCCGCGGTTGGACACCGTCCAACGGGTTTGCAAGGCCCTGGGCGTCACCCTCACCGCCAAGGTAACCGTTCCTCCCGAGACACCGACAACCGGACAAGGCCATCGCCGTGTGTGATCGGCGCAAAGAGACCGCATGCACGCCTCGCGCCATCATCGTCCAGTCTTGCGCAACGCCACGACCAGCAACACCCGAAACCGCGCCAACCCCGACAGCCGATTCACCAGCCGCTCATACAGCCAGCCGAGCAGATAGGTCGGGGCCGAGAAGCGCAGGTACTCGGGTCGGCCCTCGATCAACTCCAGGCGCACGACGTCGAACCCCGCCCCGGAGGCCAGCTGTCGAATATCCGCCGGCGAGTTGGCCTGATAGCGGGTCGGGAAGACATCGTCGCCGGCGCGTCCGCGCCCGCGCACGACCCAGCGATGGAAGCCATGCGGCGTCAGACGGGCGATCAAGGGCACCGGTTTCTCCCTGAAACCGTTCGAGGCGTTCGAGGTGAAATGTTGGATTGCAAGACCTGACCCCGCGCAGGGGTGTGTTGGATTGCAAGACCTGACCCCGCGCAGGGGATCAATCGGCCGATCCCATCTCCCCAAGCAGCGCCGATCTCAGCTCGGGCGGTGGCGGGGGGAGATCGAAGACGCGCCAGGCGATGCGGCTCGACGGAACGAGGACCACCCATACCGTCACGAAGATCACGAGAAAGTAGTTCCTGATGGTCTGGTGTTCGATGTACCACTGCTCGATCGCGCCTTTGTAGGGCGCAATGACCTCATCATAGAAGGCGACTGGATCCTGCGCCTCGTGCAGCAAGTTCTCTTCATCACGGAAGATGATCGAGCCGACGCCCGAGAGCCCCGGGCGAACCAGAACGATGCTTTCCTGGACGGCCGCCGGAAAGGCATCGAAACAGCGCCGCGCCTGAGGCCGCGGCCCGACCACGCTCATATCGCCCTTGAGGATGTTGAGAAGCTGCGGGAGTTCGTTGACCTTGGTCTTCCGCAGTATGCGTCCCACCGGCAGGATCCGCGGATCATGCTTCAAGGTGACGGTCCCGGTGCCGATGTTCGGGCTGTTCTTCAACATGGTGGCGAACTTCAGCAGCCAAAACAGGCGCCCGCCGAGCCCGACCCGTTCCTGGCGATAGAAGACCTCCCCCTCGCCGGTCAGCCGCAGGATGATCACCACGGGCACCAACAAAGGCGCCAGCACGATCAGCGCCAATACTGAAAACAAGACATCGAAAAAGCGCTGCATGGCTACATCCGCCCGTCGAGGTATTTGCCCGTCTCCTTATGGGCGAATTCGGGGAGCATGTCATGAAAGAGCGCAACCAGATCTACTCGCTCCCACTGCCCCAGCCCCTTCAGCTCCGCGATTCGCGCCACGAAGCGATCGAGCCGCGCGGCGTCGAATACCGGATCGTTCTTGATCACCCCGATCGAGGCGAACCGCTCCATGTCGAGGACCTCCCGGTCGGTGAAGAACTCCTCGAAGTCCTTCTCACCGGTCGTGTCGCTGTCGAAGAAGTAGCAGGGCCAGCGCTTGCGCCCGATCAGTTCGGCGGCGCGCCCGCGCGCCTCCTCCTCGCTGTCGCACACCTGCGCCTCGAAGCCGAGCGCCGCGAGGTACTTCACCGCGATCTCGGCGAAGGTGATCAGGTGCAGCTTCTCGCTCAACTTCGGGAAGAAGATGTCGCGGTTCTCGCCGAGCAGACAGGACATCAGGCATAACTCGCCGGACTCCTGAGGCGTGACGAAGTAACGCCGCACATCGCGCGGCGCCGAGATCGGCTGACGCTTGGCGAGGCGCTGATTGAACCCGTGCAACAGGCTGCCATCGGAGAAGGCGACATTGGCGAAGCGCGCTGTCGAGATCGGCTGCTCCAGACTCTGGCGCATCAGGAACATCTCCATGATGCGCTTGCTCGCGCCCATCATGTTGACGGGATTCGCCGCCTTGTCGGTGGAGACGCAGAAATACTTGCGACATCCCGCCTCCCGCGCCAGATCGAGCGTCCGATTGGTATTCAGGACGTTCACGTCGATCATGCGCATCAGCGTGAACGGATCCTTTTCGCTGCGAACATGCTTGAGCGCCGAGAGGTTCAGGATATAGTCATACCCCTGGTTCTCGCGCATCAGCGCCGCGAACTCCAGCGCCCCACAATCGATGGCGAAGGTCCGGAAGTCGCCCTCGATATAACCCAATGTGCTACGCAGATCCCGCACCAGCTCGACCAGGTTGTTCTCGCTGATATCGACGACATGCAGTGCCCGCGGATGACGCTTGAAGATCTCCCGCGTCACCGCCTGGCCGATCGAGCCAGCCCCGCCGATGACGAGAAACCGGCCTCCTCTCACGAGATCCGAGAGACGCCCCTCCTCGCGCTCGACATCGGCATCGAATAGAGGCGCCTCGCGACCGATCAATCCCAATACATTCAACATTCCGCCAGCTCCGATAAGTCCAATTACCGCCATTACCGATCAGCGGTGTCACGAGATCCTGGCTAAGAAGCCAGCGAGCCCGATCGGTCGCCGATCGCGATTACCCTAACACGCCCCAGGGTTTCCCAGATCGGTGATTCGCGATGAGTGTCGAACACGGCCGCCAGCGATGGCTTGACGAACACAAAGCCAGTGCACCCGACCTTCAATGATCCTCGAATACCGCGTCCAGCGTCGCCGCCTCGAGCACACGCTCGCCCCAGTGGTCCAACTGTTCGGGGGTGGCCTGCCCCAAACGCGCCTGGATCGCCTCCGGGAGCGGCCCAAAACGCTTGACCAGCAGGGTGGACAGCAGCGCCGCTCGGCCTTGCGCTTCGCCTTCCCGCCGACCCTCCTGCCGACCTTCCTGCAAACCTTCCTGACGCCCGCGCTCGCTCGCCAGCCGCTCGATACTCGTCACATACGCCATCCCCGCGGCCTCCTCGATTGCTCGTATCGCTTGCCACAACCGCTGCTCCAACGCATCGGGCAGCCTAACTGCTCCAGCTCGAACAGGCTCGGCCGCCAGCCCGGCAGCGTATCAGCAAGGACCGCCAGACTGGCGATCGGGCGGGCATAGCGATCGTATAGCCGATAGTTGTAGGTGAACATCCGCTGGGCAAAGCCCGAATCGCTCTGACTCTGGATCTCGATATGGAGATAGATCCAATGCTCGGTGCCATCGCGCGCGCGGACCCGCACCAAGGCATCGGCGCCGCGATGCCCGCCTTGACTTCGAGCATCTCGGGCAGCCGCTCCATCTGCGCGCAGCCGAGCGCGGCGTTGAGGTTCGGCAATCGGCGGTAGGTGCGGCTTCAGCCGGTAGGTGCGGCTTCAGCCGCATGAAGGCCACGGCCCTGGCCGAATGGGGTTGCGGCGGTAGGTGCGGCTTCAGCCGCATGAAGGCCACCGCCCTGGCCGCCTCGCCGAATGGGGTTGCGGCTGAAGCCGCACCTACACCGCACCTGCGCCGCATTAGGCCGAAGGGGACAGCTGAGCGGGTCGTGAACCTGCCCTCGAGCGTGCCCGATGGGACGTTGGCGCCATGGGCGGGCCGATGGCCCCGAGTGCAGCGGGGCGGGGCGAAATCGTTGCCGACGACCCCCGCCAACGCTCGATCCAGCGGTGGAAACCATGCGGCATCAGGCGGCCGATCGGAAGCACGTCCTGCCGATTCTATGCCGCCGGCAGCATCTCGTGCAGGACCTGGCGCAAGGTTGCGACGGTCACGGGGGCGGCATCAGGAGAAAGGCTGGCGCGCAACGTGTCATTGATCAAGGTCTGATAACCTTTCCCGCTAGAGGCCGCGCGCGCACGGAAGGCTTCGATCACCTCATCGTCCAAGTAAAGCGTCACGCGGGTCTTACCGTTTGTGCTCGCAATCGAGCCCCGGGTTCCGTTTGAGAAATCGTATTCGTCTCGCATACATCACCTTCGCTCATAGGTACGCCGCTCGCGAGGCTGCGCTAAGCGTGCTGACATCAGCCGGATGCTATCCGGCTCCCGATAGTGGTAGGCCACGACCAACACACGTCCTACGCTATCTTGACCGAGTGTCACGAAACGCTCCTCGTCGTGATCGCGATCCTCAATCGTGATGGCGTTGTCGTCGAAAAAGACGCCTTCGACCTCTGCAAGATCAATCCCGTGCTTGCGGCGGTTGATGGCGTTCTTGATCGGGTCATAGGCGATATCCATGAGCGACAAGGTATATGTATATTGTCTGCATATCAAGCAGCTCGTCCGCGGACAACATGACTGTTTTGACGATCCGGTCGGCCAATCGCGGGCAAGCAGGGCTCGTTCTAGGGACAGGCGGCGAATATTTGCACAACGCCCTCAGGCACGCCGTGACCGGCCTTTTGAACTGGGTTCTTGTGCTATGGTCTTGTGCCGACACGATGGACGTAAAGGAACCTCCATGAGCACAACATCACCAGCACAAGAAATCTGGGATCTATTGCGCGACGTGATCCGAGTACAGCGAGAGAACGCCGAGCAATTCCAGGAAACCGACCGCAAGTTTCAGGACACCGACCGCAAGATCCAGGAAACGAACCGCCAACTCAAAGAGCTCGGCCAGCAGATCGGCGGCCTGGGCGAGAAATTCGGCAGCTTCACCGAGGGCCTCGCACTCCCCTCGATGGAACGCCTGCTGCGCGAACGGTTCGGCATGGAGGTCGTCAGCCCCAGCGTGCGCGTCACCAAAGGCGGCCGACACCTGGAGATCGACACCTTGGCCTATGCCAATGGCGAGATCAACGCCGCCTACCTCGTCGAGGTCAAGAGCCACCTGCGCGAAGAAGCCATCGACCAACTGAGCACCCTGCTAGAGCAGTTTCGCGCGTTCTTTCCTGAGCATCGCGACAAGCGACTCTATGGCATCCTCGCCGCCGTCGACGCCTCCCCGGCCCTGCGCGAGCGCGCCTTGCGCAAGGGGTTCTACGTGGCGCGCATCCACGACGCGGTCTTCGAGCTCGATGTCCCCGAGGGGTTTCAGCCCCGGGTGTTCTGACCCGAGGCTGAAACCAGGCCGCCGCCATCCCCAAGGGTGCATGGCGACAGCTCGCCCCCTTGCCGGACCGCGGTATGCGATGGCCCAACGCTATGGTCGCCCCGTGAAAGTGTAGCTTTCGGGCGCGCTGCGAGAACTTGTCCCCGGGGCCATAGAAGTCGATCGGCATACATCGGCAGTCGGCTCATCAGGCGCCCGATCGGGCGGGTCATCACGCCCTGGGCGTTGGTCCGGCGCAGCAAGGCCTTGCGCTCGGCAAACACCGCGTCGAGGTGCGGCAACCGGCGGTAGCTCGCGTTAGGCGCGCCGGCACCGCGGTCTTCGAGAACGAGTAGGTCGGCGCGCGCCGTAACCCGACAGGCCGCGAATCCTTGCACAACGCCCCGTCGGGTTACGCTGCGCTAACTGACTACGGCGGTGGCCGCACCCGTTTCAGCGGCGAACATTTGCACAGCACTGGCGGTTATCGCTCTCGCAAAGCTTGATGCCGGCAATCTTGGCGATCGCGAACGGCTCATTGGTCGGCTCGAGCACCCCCGTCCCCAGCGCCTCTTCGCCATCAGCCCGCCCACGGCGCCAGCGCCCCATCGGGCACGCTCGAGGGCAGGTTCACGACCCGTTCTTCGAGCCAGATCGCGTTCGCCAAGCCGTCGTGTTGGCAATCGGCGTACATCGGCAGGCGGTTCATCAGGCGCCAGATCGGGCGGGTCATCACGCCCTGGGCATTGGTCTCGCGCAGGAAGGCCTCGCGCTCGGCGGGCGAGGCGAGCCGCACCGCGTTCAGCCAATGGTTCGAGACGGTCCCGGCCGGGGCCGGAATGTAATCCCAGCCGATCTCCGCCAGCACCGCCGCATAGCGCGCTGCGATGCCCGCCTTGACTTCGAGCATCTCGGGCAGCCGCTCCATCTGCGCGCAGCCGAGCGCGGCGTTGAGGTTCGGCAAGCGGTAGTTGTAGCCGACCTCGTCGTGGACGAATTCGTAGGGGTGCGGGATCTTCGCCGTGGTCGTCAGATGCTTCGCGCGCCGCGCGAGCGCCTCGTCATCGGTCAGGATCATGCCGCCTCCACCGGTGGTGATGATCTTGTTGCCGTTGAAGCTCGAGGTCCCCAGCCGCCCGAAGGTCCCGGTATGGCGCCCCCCGGCCGTGCTCCCGAGCGACTCGGCGGCGTCCTCGACGACCGGAATCCCGAACTCGTCGCAAACAGCGACGATCTCGGCGATCCGGCACGGATGCCCGAAGGTGTGCATCGGCACGCAGGCCGCGAGCCGCCGCCCGCTCGCGCGGTTGTACGGCCGCCCATCGCGAACCTCGACGTGCCGTTCGAGAAAGGCCCGCAGCGCCTGCGGGCTCAGCCCCAGCGTGTCGCGATCGACATCGACGAACACCGGCCAGGCCCCGGCATAGCGGATCGCGTTGCAGGTCGCGATGAAGGTCAGCGCCTGTGTGACGACCTCGTCATCCGGGCCGACCCCGGCCAGCTCCAGCGCCACATGCAAGGCCGCGGTGCCATTGACGGTCGCAACCGCGTGGCGCGCCCCGGTAAAGGCCGCGACGCGCGCCTCGAACTCGGTGACCTTGGCCCCGACTGAGGAGACGAAGTTCGAATCGATGCACTCGATCAGATAGCGCCGCTCATGGCCGTCGAAGACCGGGCGATGCAGCGGGACCGGGCCATCGCCATAGATGGCGCGGATCTCGCCGACCAGCGCCCTGATACCCGTTGCCATGTCAGACATCCGCTACTCCAGATTGCCGTGAACGCCGCTCGCGGCCGGCGCGGTACCTGCGCTGCGCCAACAGGCCCAGATACTCGTACCAAGCCCGCTCGGTCATCCGCAGATAGGTCGCCGCCGGCAGCCAGTCCCTGAGCTCGTCATAGGCCGAGCGGCCGCTCAGCCGATGCGTCGGGGCCGCGACTGGGTCGAGGCCGACCCGCCGAAAATAGGCCATCGCCCGCGGCATGTGCGAGGCCGAGGTCACCAGCACCAGACGTGCCCCGTCGCCGAGCGCCGCCCGCACCGCCTCGGCCTCGCGCGCCGTGTCGACCGGCGTGTCCAGCACCAGTATCCGCGTCTCGGGCACCCCGAAGTCTCGCGCGGCCTCGGCATAACCCCAGGCCACCGGTGCCCGGTCCGCGCGGCGGCTGGCCCCGGTCAGCACCAAACGCGCCTCGGGCCAGACCGGGATCAGACGCAGCCCCTCGAAGAGCCGAATCGCCGAGCTCTCGCTCAGGCGCGCCGTGACCGGCCACTCCTCCGCGCCTGGCCACCAACCGCCACCCAGCACGACCACGGCCGTCACGTCCGAGACCCGCGCCGGATCCGTCAACGGCGGATACCGCTCCTCCAGTGGCGACAACAGCGCATCCGCCACCGGCTGCCAGGACGCCAACACCAGCAGCAGCGCCCCGGCGATGACCAGCCAGCCGCCGAGAACTCGCCCGCGGTTGCGCAATGCGCGCAAAGCCACGCCGACGGTCACCAACCCCAACGCGACGGGGAAGGGCATCAGCAGCGCCGCGGCAAGACCCTTGACGGTGCCATAGACGTCATCCATCGCCGTTTTCTGTCGGTCTCGACCCGATCGCCCAACGCTTCAGCATGGGAAGGATCATGATTCATCGGGCCAGGGTCGTTCCTCAGCGCACCGTTATCGGCTTACATGAATATCCGCGCATTGCTGCACGTAGGCGGTCGAGGGCGTACCGCCATGGACCGCGATCTCGGCCCTCGGCTCGGCGCCCATTCGTCGATAGAAGCGGTGCGCGTGCTCGAGTTCGCTTCCGACGACGATTTTGAACGCCTCCTGGTCCCGCTCGATGAAGAAACGCGCCAGCTCGATGTACAGCGCTTCGGCGTGACCACGACCACGGCAAGACGGCGCAACAGCGACGCTCAGTAACTCCGCGGCCGGAAGTGACTCGACTGCCTCACCCTTGCCCGCCTTACGGCTATAGCGCACGATCTCGATGATGCGCCAGAGCCGAGTCGGAATCAGCAAGGACGGAGCCAGCGACAGAAACAGCGCCGGCCAGCGCCGCAACAAGCCACGATAAACAGGCTTCAGGTCGAGGGCGCCAGCGATGAATCCGCAGACCTGCCCTTCTTCCTCGGCCAGGATCAACGCACTGTCAGGGCTCTCGTCGATCGCCTGATACAGAAGGGCCAGAAAGTCCTGCCCGAGAATCGGCAGGAAGCCTTGATCGATATTCTCCGCGTGCAGGCGCGCCACCGCCCGATAGCGCAAACGGCTATCCTGCCTAGACATTGCCATAGAGTTCCGTCCAGGTTGAATCGCAAAGACTCGATAACCGCTCGGCGCGCAATCTAAAGCGCAAGCCGCGCTTCGGCCAACCAATCGACAAACCGGTCCGCCAATTGCCGGCGATCGAATCGCGACTGCGCCAGCGCCCGTGCGCGCTCGCCCATGGCCGCGAGATCTTGGCGATGGTCCGCGGCGTGGATGAGGGCATCGGCGAAGGCGCCGGGGTCATCGGGCGGCACGGCGTAACCGCAGCCGTGCTCCGTGATCATCTCGGCCAGCCAACCTGGATAGTTGTTCAACACCGGCAGCCCGGACGCCAAATAATCGAAGAACTTATTGGGCGAGGTGCCATAGTAGAACGCTGGCACGTTGGCGAGGATCTGCATCCCGACATCGGTCGATGCCATCAACCCGGCCAAGCGGTGTTTGCTCACCGGAGCATGGAAGACGACATTCTCCAGACCCTCGCGCCGCGCGCGCTCTTGCAAGGCGGGCTTGAGCTTACCGTCACCGATCAATACGAGCTGGATATCCCCCCGACCACGCCGTTTCAGCTCGGCGGCTGCATCCAGCACGGCATCGAGTCCATTCGCGATACCGTGCGTGCCGGTGAAGACGGCCATCAGGTCGGTCGGGGCGACCCCCTCGGGGCGCCAGGGCTCGCTGGGCACGCCGAAGATATCCAGATCGCAGCCGTTCGGGATCATGGCGATCCGCTCGCGCGGAACACCCCGCTTGGCGATCCCATCGACGATCCCGGGCGACAGGCCAATCAGCCGATCCGCGGAACGATAGGACACCCATTCGAGCACCGACATGGACCAGAGGACGACCGGATTGGTGATCACGCCCATGGCCCTCGGAAGCTCCGGCCAGAGATCGCGAACCTCGAAGACGAAAGGCTTGCCGCGCAGCCAGCGCGCGAAGATGCCGGGGATGCCGGCCGTCAAAGGGGTGGTCGTGGCAAAGACGACATCGGCGTCGCTCCGCATCGCAATCAGCGTGCTCCGCCAGGCGAATTTCAAGAAGGTCAAGGTTCTCTTCAGGAATCCATCGCGATTGGAATAGGGCAACTCCAGCTCGATGACTTGGATGCCGTCGACGAGCCCCGCTCGGCGACCCTTCACGTAAGGACCGGCCAGTCCCGTATTGCCGGCGGCGTAGGAACCACACACCATGGTGACCGCATGCCCCGCGTCGACGAGGCGGCGGGCCATCGCATAGGAACGATTGCCCGCGGACCCTTTGGGCGTCGAAAAATGTTGGTGGTAGTAGAGGATCTTCATGAGGGCACGGCAAACCTGTATGCACTAAAAAGCCGACCCGCCTCCCTGACCTCGACCTCCAGCACAGGCACGGGCTCACGCCGCAGATAGTAGCGTGATTCGAACCCCTCGATGAGCTGCAATCGCGCGATCGGGACCGTTGCCGTCACCTGTAGGCACTCGTCGCCGAGGCGCACGCGATCGCCATCCAGTGACCAATCGCCGGGCCGCAGCCGCCAGCGCAGCACCGCGCGCTCGGCGAAACCGGATACCCTGTCCTCGACGCGAAGCTCGGTGTCCGTCAGGGCGACCCGCCGATGGTGCCGGGCGCCTTGGCCATCCGTGTATCCGGCGGCGGCGGTCACGGCCTCGTCGGTCTCGGCGACCGGGTCGACATCCTCGGCCCGCAGCCAGTCGCCGAACAGGAAGCGGCCGAGACGCGGCATCTGGTCGCGGTCGTCGAACTGGACGGTATTGTGGCTCGCGGTGCCCTTGAAATAGCGGCTGGCGTCGTCGCCGGCGTTGTAGCTGTAGCTGCCGGCATCGCGGAGCAGGTTCTGGCCATCCCGCCAGAGATCGAGATGCAAGGCATCGGCTTGGCTCGGGCGGAAGCGGAAACGCGGGTAACGCAGCATGGCGAACGCGCGTGGGCGTCGCAACAGGCAGTAGCCACCGCCGTCGAGTTGGGCTGAGCTTGGGCGCGGCGCCGGGATCCGCGGGATCGGAACGCCCAACCAGGCGAGGGCATGGTTCCAACCGGCCCCTGGATCCGGGCTCGGCGCCGGACCAGGGGTTGGCTCGCCGACACCCGGAGCGGGCGGATAGGCGCGCTGCTCCGCGAAGAGCGCCATCGCCAACTGCACCGAGGGTCGATGGTCGCGGTAGTCGCCGTCGTCCAGCGGCAAGAGTCGCGCACCGTCGTTGGCGCCGAGCACGGGTGCGTCGCCCGTCTCGGGCTGGGTCATCAGATGGAGCCAGCGGCTCGCGGCGATCAGGCGACCTTGCAACGTCCGCGAGAAGGGCGGCGCATCGAGCCGCCGGCGCCAACACTCGACCAGGCTATAGGTGTCGAGCATCAGCCGGTGATAGTTGACCGAGTACTGGCTGAAGCTCCCGTCCTCGGCGATTAGCCGCGTGGCGCGGTTCTCCAGCCAACGGCGACCGAGCCGCGCCCAGCGTGCGCCCAGCGCATCGCCGACGGAATCGAGCCAGGTGCCGCCGATGAACAGCGCGGCGGCCTCGGAGGTGCCGTGGTTGTTGTCCTGGGCGATCGCGTATTGGATGGTCGGGGCGATGCGTTGCAGATGCGCGCGAACCAATGCGCGGAGACGCGCCGTCGGGGCGCGCCATCGATCCAGGATCAGCGCCGCGACCGCCAGATGCATGACCCGGATCGAGGCCTCCTGGCCGCACTTCCAATTCGCCCCGAGATACGGCGGGTTGTGCCTCAGCCAGTCGTCGAGCCAGGCATTCAGCCGTTCGAGTCCGACCGGATCGCCGTGACTGGCATGCTGGGCGAAGGTCAGCACCCAATCGAAGCGCGATGCCTCCCAGATGGTCTTGATATCGCCGACCCGCGCGTCGAAGTCCGGGATCTGCCACCAGGGGCGCAGCGGCTCGGGCACCTCGGCGCCGCTGAAGGGGTTGCGGTGCCAGTGCGGGATGGCGGGATCCTCGATCTGGAACCAGCCGAAATAATCCTGACGGTTCCACCAGCGTCGCATCAGAGCGGGGAGCCTGTCGGCAGTGCCCGAGCGCGGCGCACCGGCCTGACCATCTCCTTGGCCCGCGCCGGCAGGCGGAGAGAAGAAGGGACCATCCGGGATGTGCGCCCGAAGACGCCGCACGGGATTGAGGCCCAGCCCGACCCCGAGCCGATAGAATAGCACCCGCGCCAGATTGGGCAGGCCCAGCGCCAGGGCGGTGCGGGCCTTGGTCATCAAAAGCCTCAGGGGTTGCATCGAGATGGGTGGCCAAAAATCATGCCGCACCTGGTATTCAGGTATATCAAGGCCGCCGACCCCGATCCACTTCCTCGATCCGCTCCCTGAGAAACAAATTGACCAGCGTTTCATCGCTGATGCCGCGCCGCTCGGCCAGGATACGAATCCTCATGCAAAGCTCATGATCAATAGCGAAATAATGCCGCTCCGATACAAGATTCACATCGAATTCCGCCGGTTCTTGTTCGCCGCTTTCGGTGGCATCGTGGTGATCCCAATAGTCGCCGATATCCTGATAGCGTTCCGCGTTTGATATGGATGAGCGATTAGCCATAGCGCTGGACATCCAATTGCGTCATACGGCATCTACGATTCCTGCCTGTCCGCTAGACACGCACCATCTCCGCCGCCTCGATACTCACCCGCGCGACTTCGAAGATCTCGTCCGGCGGGATCGGTGCGGGCCGGCCCTCGGCGATGGCGTTCAGAAAGGCCGCCGCGCAGGCTTTCTGGCCCTTGTCCTGGCGCCACAGGTTCAGGCCCTTGAAGCCCGGCCAGCCATAGCCGGTCAGACGGCGGAAGTTGTCCAGTTGCAGCACCCGCCCGGCGCAGAAGACCTCGATGCGCTCCTTCGGGAAGCTCGCCGCGCCATTGGCCAGATAATGGATGGTCCCGAACGAACCGTCCGCGAACCCCAGCAGGAGCGCTGCCTTGTCCTCGGTCACGGCCACGCCGGGCGCGGCGCCCATCGCGCGCGCCTGCAACGAGACGATCGGGCTGCCCGCGAGAAAGCGCATCAGATCGATGAAATGGCACGCCTCGCCGATGATCCGCCCGCCACCCACGGCGCGATCCTGGGTCCAATGGTCGGCCGGAATCGCCCCCGCGTTCATCGTCATGATGAAGGACTTGGGCTCGGACACCGCATCCAGCAGGGTCTTCATCTTCTGGACATGCGGCGCGAAGCGACGATTGAAGCCTACCATCAGCAAGGGGGCCGGGCCGTGCGCTGCGCTGCGCCCGCGAACCGCGGCGTTCGCGATGGGTGCGTTGCCCTCCGGCGGCGGCGCGCTCCCGGGCTCCGGCGTGGGAGCGCCAGGCGCGTCGTGCGGACCTTCCGCGTCCCCGCCGGTGGCCGAAGAGGATGCCGGCGACGCGGAACCACTGACTCGCGCATACACCCGCTCGATCTCCGCCAGCTCCTCCAGCGTCAGACACAGCGGCTTTTCGACGAACACATGCTTGCCGGCCGCCAGCGCCTTGGCCACGAAGGGCGCATGCAGGTCGTGCCGGGTCACGATCGCCACGGTATTGATCGCCGGATCGGCCAGCATCGCCGCCAGATCGGTGCTGGCCTCATCGAAGCCGGCCGCACGCCCGTGGACGACGCCGCTGACCCCGCCCGAGGTCACGATGGTCTTGAACCGCGCCCCGGCCGCCTTGAAGGCCGGGATCAGCACCCGCGAGGCATAATTCCCCGCGCCGATGAACCCACACACGGGCGCGGCCGGCTCGGCATCGGCGGCACGCTCGCCCACCGCCAGACTCACCGTGCGCACCCGCAGGGTCTCGGCCGGCGCCTCGGGGTATTCGAGCAGGATGCCCAGCGCGCGCTTGTCTTCGGTCAGCACGCCATAGGCGGCCGGCGCCTCGGCGAAGGCGAAGCGATGGCTGATCAGGGGCTTCACATCCAGCCGGCCATCGGCCATCAGTTCGAGCACCGCCTCGAAGTTGCGCTGTTCGGTCCAGCGCACGAAGCCGAAGGGATAGTCCTGGCCCTGAACTTCGTATAGCGGGTCATAGCGGCCCGGCCCATAAGAGCAGGAGACCTGGAAGCTCAGTTCCTTCTCGTAGAACTCGGAGCGATTCAGCTCGAGCCCCGTCACCCCGACCAGCACGATCCGCCCGCGCTTGCGCGACATCCGCGCGGCCTGCGAGACCGGATCGCTCGACGCGGTCGAGGCGGTGATGATGACGCCATCGACACCGCGCCCCGCGCTGAAGGCCAGCCCGGCCGCGACCGGGTCCTCGCCCCGCCCCGGGTTGCACACCGCCGCCCCGAAGCGCGCCGCCAGGGCCAGCTTGTCGGCATCGAAGTCGATCGCCAGCACCCGGCAGCCATGCGCGCGCAGCAACTGCACGGTCGCGAGCCCGATCAGGCCGACCCCGGTGACGACGAAGGCCTCGCCCAGTGTCGGCTGGGCCAGGCGAATCCCTTGCAGACCGATCGACGCCAGTACCGTGAAGGCAGCCGACTCGTCATCGACGCCATCCGGGATGCGCGCGCACAGGTTCCGCGGCACCCGCACCAGATCGGCATGCGAACCGTTCGAGGCCACCCGATCGCCCGGCTTCAGATCCGCGACCCCGGCGCCGACCTCCACCACCACGCCCGCGTTGCAGTAGCCGAGCGGGATCGGCTGCGCGAGCTTCGAGCGCACCGCGTCGACCGTCGTCATCAGCCCATCGGTGCGCACCTTGTCCAGCACCATCCGGACCTTCTCGGGCTGCTGGCGGGCCTTGTCGACCAGGTTCGCCTTGCCGAAATCGACCAGCATCCGTTCGGTTCCGGCCGAGATCAGCGAGCGCCGCGTCTGGATCAATAGCTGTCCCGCGCCGGCGCGCGGGCTCGGGGCTTCGACCACTTCGGTGGTGCCGTTCTGCATGTTCTGAAGAATCTGTTTCATCGCAATAGGGGCGTTTTTCAAGCGCCCACATTCTCCCTAAGCCAACAACTGTTCCAACGCCGCCACGATCCGCTCGCCCGCGTGCCCATCCCACAAGGGCGGCACGCCGCCAGTCTGCCAGTCTCCCGCGAACAGCCTATCCAGCACCGGCCCGAGCCGTGCCGAGTCCGTACCGACCAACACATTGCTACCTATGCTCACCGTCTCCGGCCGCTCGGTCGTATCGCGCAGCGTGAGACAGGGCACGCCCATCACCGTGGTCTCCTCGGTGATGCCACCCGAGTCCGTGATCACGGCCTTGGCATGCTTGGCCAGGTAGTTGAACTCCAGGTAGGGCTGCGGCTCGACCAGGTGCAGATTCGCGGGCCGCTCGACGAGCTCGCGCAGGGTCTTCTCGGTGCGTGGATGAACCGGGAAGACCACCGGCAGACCGCGGGTGCCCGCGGCGATCGCCGCCAACATCCGCCCGAGCGCCGCCTCCTGATCGACATTCGCCGGCCGATGCAGGGTCAGCACGAAATAACCGCCCCGCTGCAAGCCCAGCTCATCCCAGAAGGCCGGCGGCCGCAGCCGCTCCAGGTTGGCCAGCAGGGTATCGATCATGGTGTTGCCGACGAAGAAGATCTGCGACTCCTCGACACCGGCCCGGCGCAGATTGGCGTTGGCAAACTCGCTGGTCGTGAAGAACCAGTTGGTGATGCTGTCCGTCACCATCCGGTTGATCTCCTCCGGCATGGTCCAGTCGCCAGAGCGGATACCGCCCTCGACGTGCGCGACGGGTACGCACAGCTTCTGCGCCGCGATCGCGCAGGCCATCGTCGAGGTCACGTCCCCCACCACCAGACAGAGATCAGAGCGCGCTTCCAGCAACAGCCGCTCGTAGCGCGTCATGATCGCCGCCGTCTGCTCGGCCTGGGTGCCGGAGCCGACCTCCAGATTCACATCCGGCGCCGGGATGCCGAGCTGGTCAAAAAAAGACCCCGACAGGCGGGGGTCATAGTGTTGGCCGGTGTGGACCAGGCGATAACGCAACGGCCCGCCGGCGGCCTTGCGTGTCTCGAGCGCCCGAATGATCGGCGCCACCTTCATGAAATTCGGGCGCGCGCCCGCGATAATGTCGATGATCATAAGAGTAACTAGAATTTCTTCGGGAGGCCTGCCTGCTTGAGTACGGCGTTTGCCGTGTGACGTGACTTGATCTTCTGGTCTACGGGAAAGTGGATGCCTGTATGCGGAGAGAACCAGATCTCATGATCACCCTTGCCAGGTCTTACGAACCTGCAACCCGCGTCGATGAGCACAGCTTTCAAATCGGGCGTAAAGCACCCACCCATCAGTTGAGCGCCCGATGGGCCACGGCAAACTTGCGCGCGAGCAACTCAAAGGGCACCTCAGGTCCATCCGGATAACCATTGGCATCGAGCAACTCGGGCACCATCATTTCGAGTTTGGATGACAACCCCTCCAGTGTCTCGGCTTCAGTCGCCAGGCCGGGGACATCGTCCGAAGTCGCCACCCAAACGCCAACCTCGGCATCCCATTCCGCACGTATAAATAAAATCTTATGCACTTTGCCTCCTCAAGATTGCAGTTACGGCGCACGTATCGGCTGCGCTCACGATAAACGTCGACCAGTTCGTGCGCGGTTCGGGCTCACGCCCCTGCACTGACCGCCACCCCGATCGTCACCCGGCTCACCTCCAGGATCTCGTCCAGCGGGATCGGCGCCGGCCCGCCATCACGGAGCGCCTGCACGAAGGCCGCGGCGCAGGCCTTCTGGCCCTTGTCCTGGCGCCACAGCCTCATCGTCTTGAAGCCCGGCCAACCGTAGCCGGTCAAGCGGCGGAAGTTGTCGAGTTGCAGCACCCGCCCGCCGGCGAAGACTTCGAGCCGCTCCTTTGGGAAGGCCTTGCTGCCGTTCGCGAAGTAGTGCACGGTGCCGATGGAGCCCTCGGCGAATCCCAGTTGCAGGCTCAGCGTATCGCCGGTAGCCGAGTCCATCGCCAGCCGCGCATGATGCTCGATCGGCGCACCGGCCAGGAAGCGCAGCAGATCGATGAAATGACAGGCCTCGCCGATGATCCGTCCGCCGCCGACCATCGGGTCCTGTGTCCAGTGGTCCGCCGGGATCGCACCGGCGTTGACCGTCATCACGAAGGCCTTCGGGCCGCTCACGCCGGCCAGCAGCGATTTGATCTTCTGAACATGCGGGGCGAAGCGGCGGTTGAAGCCGACCATGAGGAGAGGCGCTGAGGGAGAAGGCACTGAGGCACTAGGGCACTAGGGCACTGAGGCACTAAGCGCCCCTCCGAGCCCCTCTGCTCAGTGCCTTCCTGCCTTAGTGCCTCAGTGCCTCCCCCCCCCTCAGCGCCTATTTCATCCAACTCGGCCAACGTCAAGCACAACGGCTTCTCGACGAACACCGCCTTTCCAGCCCGCAAACCCTGCAACACAAAGCGCGCATGGCTGTCATGACGCGTCGTGATGACCAGCGCATCCGTCTTGGTATCCGTAAAGAGCGAGGCCGTATCGGTCGTCGTCTGCGCGAAGCCGAATTTCCGACCGGCATGCAACCCACTCACGCCACCGCTCGAGGCCACTGAGTGCAACCGCGCCCCCGCCGCCTTGAACGCCGGAATCAACACGCCGGTGGCATAGTTTCCCGCACCGATGAAGCTTAAAGAAGGCACCGAGGCGCTGAGGCGCTGAGCCGCCGAGCGACCTTCCGCCCCCCGCTGCTCCGTTCCTTCCCCCCCGCCAGGGCGCAGCGCCACCGTCCTAGCCAGCAACCGCCCGTCATCCCCGCCGGGATACTCCAACAGAATCCCCAACGAAGGTTCGGCACCGGCGACGACCTCGTAGGCGCGCTCGGCCTCGGCCAGCGCGAACCGGTGGGCCACCAGCGGCGCGACATCCAGCCGCCCGTCGGCGAGCATATCCAACACCGCCTCGAAATTGCGCTGCTCGGTCCAGCGCACGAAGCCGACCGGGTAATCCTGGCCCTGCTCCTCGTACAAGGGGTCATAACGCCCCGGACCATAAGAGCAGGAAACCTGAAAGGTCAATTCCTTCTCGTAGAAATCGGCCCGCGACAGCTCCAGCCCGACCACACCGACCAGCACGATCCGCCCACGCTTGCGGCACATCAGCGCCGCCTGATGCACCGGCTCGTTGCTGCGGGTCGCGGCCGTGATGATCACCGCATCCGCCCCGCGCCCGCGCGAGAAGGCTTCCGCCACGGCCACCGGATCCTGCCCGACCGAGAGATCCACCGTCTCGGCGCCGAACTGCCGCGCCAGCGCCAGCTTCGCCGGGTCCATATCGATGCCCAACACTCGGCACCCGTGCGCCCGCAGCAATTGCACCGTCATCAGCCCGATGAGGCCCAACCCGGTCACCACCACTGCCTCGCCCAAGGTCGGCGCCACCAGCCGAATCCCCTGTAAAGCGATCGCCCCGATCACGGTAAAGGCCGCCGCCTCGTCGGACACCGCATCAGGAATCCGCGCGCACAGATTCACCGGAACCGAAACCACCTCCGCATGCTTGCCATTGGAAACGACCCGATCTCCGACCACAAACCCCGCACTCTGTCCACTGCCGCCGACCTCCGTGACAATGCCAACGTTGCAGTACCCCAACGCCAGCGGCTGCTCGAGCTTGTTCCGCACCGCCTCCAGCGTCGGCGCCAGCCCGTCGGTCTTCACCTTCTCCAGCACTTGGCGCACCTTGTCCGGCTGCTGCCGTGCCTTCTCGATCGGACTGGCCTTACCGAAATCCACCAGCATCCGTTCGGTGCCGGCTGAAATCAGCGAGCAGTTGGTGCGGATGAGCAAAGCCCCCCGTCCGACGCGTGGGCAAGGGACTTCGGCCAGCTCGGTGCGGCCGTCTTTCAGGTTCTGTAGGATTTGTTTCACGGGTTGCCTGTTCAGTCAGTCAATATCAACTCCGCGAGCACGGCGGCTGATCGGCGCAAAGAGACCGCCCCGGACCGCCCGCGCCCCGCGCCGTCATCGCCCAGTCTTGCGCAGTTCGGCCTTGATCGTCGTTTCGCCCAATACCCTGGTCAAGGGGCAGGCGTCACCGCGTACGGCATTGCGAATCAGAGTGTTACGGTTCGGTGCCACCCGGTTATGCCGCAGGTGGACCAAGCGATGATCAAGGCCCCCAGTTCGACCACCAACAACACCCGAAACCGCGCCAACCCGGGCAGCCGGTTCACGAGCCGCTCATACAGCCAGCCGAGCAGGTAGGTCGGGGCCGAGAAGCGCAGGTACTCGGGCCGGCCCTCGATCAGCTCCAGACGCACGACGTCGAACCCCGCCCCGGAGGCAAGCTGTCGAATATCCGCCGGCGAGTTGGCCCGGTAGCGGGTCGGAAAGACATCGTCGCCGGCGCGCCCGCGCCAGCGCACGACCCAGCGATGGAACCCGTGCGGCGTCAGCCGGGCGTTCAGTGTCGTCGTCGCGTTAGGCGCGCCCGGCACGACGCCGCCTTCCAACCGACGGTCACCGCGCGCCGTAACCCGACAGGCGGCGAATATTTGCTCAGCGCCGCGTTACGCTGCGCTAACCCGACGCCGCTCAGGCACTTCGGCCGGGCAAGCCAGTCCTCTCCGCTCCAGTCGATGATCGTCTCGTACTTGAACATCTATCATCACCCTCTTCGAGCCGCCGCGACCTCAAACTCCTACCGGCGCAGGCGCCGCCGGCTGAGGCCGATGTCAGGTTACGGCGCGCGCCAGTCGAATCTTTACTCAGCGACCGCCGTGCCGGCGCGCCTAACCCGACCTACGCGACTCCCGCAGGAGACGGGCTTGCTGCGCCAAAGACGCAACCGTTTCATCTCTCCACTGGTCCTGACGCCATTTCGTGTAATCAAACCGCTCACGATTAATCAGCGCGATAAATCGCTCCGCCTCTACAACACCTAAG
This sequence comes from Thioalkalicoccus limnaeus, assembly GCF_041197575.1. Taxonomy (NCBI): domain Bacteria; kingdom Pseudomonadati; phylum Pseudomonadota; class Gammaproteobacteria; order Chromatiales; family Chromatiaceae; genus Thioalkalicoccus; species Thioalkalicoccus limnaeus. Next base: position 146,451 of record NZ_JBDKXB010000007.1, read on the forward strand.
GATGCCGTCAACGAGCGCAGTCCGTCAGACTTGATCTCAGCATCAGTTCTCATCTTCGGAGCCCTGGAAGTAACGAATAAAATCCACAGGATCGACCACTTTTAGCCGATCATCATCTCTTGTCTTGCGCAACAACGCACGATCCGTAGTCAAGAACCAGGCCGCACCCGCTTCGATCGCGCTCGCCACGTGGAGCGCATCCATAGGCTTCACGCCTCTGCTCGCAAACTCCCCCGCTAGCGACTCGACACGACAGGTCGTGTCGATATCCATCGAGGCCAGAGTCCTCCATGCCTGGATCGCCCTGCGACGCTCGGTGTCAGGATTGGCCCGATTCTCCAGATCGAGGACGGCTGATCAAACCAGCGCATGGTCACCCGCGCGAATGCCTTCCTGAACGAAGAGTTTCGCCTCGGTCTGCAGCCGAATCAACAACTGGCCTTGGTCGTCGAACGGGCGATTGAAGCAACAGATATCGAGATAAATCAGCGCCATGCGTGTCGTTCCGTGATGCGAAGACCGCCACCGGATCCCCAGCGCCCGCTCCCTGAGATAGACGCCGGTCAGTCGATGCCGATCAAGAAGGCCGCAGGCGGGAGTATCGGTATCCCACGCCAGGGATGCATTCCCTTGAGATGCGCCACTCGTCTAGCGAAGTTCATGGACCAGACGGTTGATGTCGTCCTCGGTCAGCGCATCCGCCTCAGGCCGGCCGCCAGCCGATTGTCGATAGCCTGCATACCACTGCACCGCCGCGTCACGACGCTGGCGTACATCCTGGAGCGCCCTGAGCTCGCACTCCGCAACCACGTAGGCGATCGCACGGCCGCGGCGGGTAATCTCGACCGGCTCGCGCTGTGCCCGATCGATAAGCTCTCCGAAACGGTTCTGGGCCTCGACGGATGTCATCACGATCATGGCGGAGCTCCGAAGGATGTTCAGCTATAATGGCTAGTTTAGCCACTCATCATCGAGGTCATCGCCCTTTTCGTCTTCGCAGAGCCCCGGGGGACACACTCACCGCTAAGGAAGCCACTCCTTCCAAGATCCCGACTCCCGGACAAGGCGATCGTCAAAGTGATCGGCGCCAAGAGGCCGGCCCCGGACCGCCCGCACCCCGTGCCGTCATCACACTATCTTGCGCAACTCCACCACCAACAACACCCGAAACCGCGCCAACCCCGGCACCCGGTTCACCAGCCGCTCATACAGCCAGCCGAGCAGGTAGGTCGGGGCCGAGAAGCGCAGGTACTCGGGCCGGCCCTCGATCAGCTCCAGGCGCACCACTTCGAGCCCCCCCCCCCCCGCAGCAAGCCTTCGAATATCAGCCGGCGAGTTGGCCCGATAGCGGGTCGGGAAGACATCATCGCCGGCGCGTCCGCGCCAGCGCACGATCCAGCGATGGAACCCGTGCGGCGTCAGCCGGGCGATCAGCGGCACGTAGTGCCACTTGTTCGGGGTCTTCGCCAGGAACAGGCCGCCCGGGCGCAGCACCCGCGCTATCTCGGCGAAGACCGCCGCCGGATCGGGCAGGTGCTCCAATACGTTGTCGGCGAAGACCAGATCGAAGCTCGCATCCGGATAGGGAATCGCCTCCCCGACGCCCACGCGGCCCTCGTCGAGATAGGGGTTATCGACCACCCGCGGATCAGGATCGACGCCGCAGACGCGCCGCGCCCGGCCACGGAAATCCATCGCCGCGACGATGCCGGCCCCGGCGCCTAGGTCGAGTACATCCAGGTCGGCGTTGTCCAGGTGTGCCAGGATGCGCTCGCGGAAGAACTGGTCGTCCCAGCGGTGCTGGAAATCCGGATAGAGCTTGGCGTCGAGCCAGTGGACTAAGGAACCCATGCCGCCGATGTCCTCCTACTCTCCGATGCGAACCTGGTGCGCACACCACCACACTCCCGCCCCGCAATCGCGCAGGCCATCGTCGAGGTCACGTCCCCGACCACCAGACAGAGATCGGAACGCGCCTCCAGCAACAACCGCTCGTAGCGCGTCATGATCGCCGCCGTCTGCTCGGCCTGGGTGCCGGAGCCGACCTCCAGATTCACGTCCGGCGCCGGGATGCCGAGCTGGTCGAAAAAAGCCCCCGACAGGCGGGGGTCATAGTGTTGGCCGGTGTGGACCAGGCGGTATCGCAACGGACCGCCGGCGGCCTTGCGCGTCTCGAGCGCCCGAATGATCGTCGGGATCTTCATGAATTTTGGCGTGCGCCGGCGATGGTGTATATGCGCATATATTTTGAACCTAGTACGTCCTGCGGCGGGATTCTTGATCCACACATGCCACCATTTTTGACTTTAATTCATCAGCCTCTGACGTATATAGAAAAACTGTTTCCGGAATGGACGCAATATTGCGCTGCCAAACGCCAAGATTTTCTCGCACCTCATTATAAATAAAATCCACAAGCTCGTTTACACTTTCATCTTCAACCGCAAACCCTAAACCATACTTTAGGACTTCTGCTGAATCACCAGTACCTTCAAAGGTAATCATTGGCCTTCGAAAAAAACAGCTTTCATAAAACCGATTCGTCCGCTTCAGCAAGAAAACCCAAGGGTTCATACTTGCTCCAAAATACGGATTCGCCGCCCAGATAATGTCGGCGCCGGAGTACAGCTTCTCGAGCTCCCCCGGGGTCGACCGATATTCCCCTCGATAAAAAACGTTTGGCAACGCCAAGAAACGCGTCACAATATCAGTCTGGTCCATAAAATAGCCGGCAACAATGATCTCAACATCCTGCGGCTTTGATCTCGCTAATGCATCAAGCACGACCAGGGACCATGCGCAGCGCAGCAGTCCGAAATAACCAATTCGGATAGGGCGCCCCTTGAATTGCTCCGCGCTATCTAATGTGGAAACTTCGTCGGAAATATGTCGCAAAGCGAAATCTAGTTTGTTCTCGATGAGAACAATGTCGACTTTAGATTTCAACATCTTCCTATAATAATGCTCAATAAACCCCTGTGCCGTAACGACCAAAAAGCAACACCTCTCGGTAACCAACTTCTCAAAGAATCGCAAAAGGCGGCCCGATAAACCATTTTCAACCTGTGCTTCACGTATATCGCCGACTTCGAGGACGACACCCTTGCCCAACCCAAAAGCCGCACAATGCGCCAAAAAAACCATGTCTGGCCCGAAAGCATAGATTATCTCACTGCGTCTGACGCGTTTGCGTAACCTTGGTATTCCCGAAACAATTCTAAAGAAGCGCTGAACGTAATTTCCATGAGATACCTTCCCCAAAATATAAACCGGGCATCCCGGTGTACGCCCGCGATGGTACTTCCGATCAAAAGCTACGGCTTCGGTGCGAAACCCAACCTTTGCTAGCATCTCAATGCGTTTAGCATGCCGCGGTTGCCCCAATACAGGCAAAATAAACAAAATACCTCCACTTCCGTTTTTTCTTGTTTCCTTCATTTTCATATCCCGCATCACCTTAGCTAAGCGTCATATCAAAACACGATCAATCGGCCCGGTACTCTATTCCCGCATCCCGTAACGAGCGCCGCCGACATCGTTTGACGTCGTATTGTGAGGCCGCAGCAGCAAGGCCGACCAATCCCCAATAAAGCGGGTCACGAAAAACCGTTCCAACGTTAGCTAGCAATATGGCAACGACGAAGAACGCGAGCCATACCAGAATGGCTAAGTGATTACGCTCGCGAAATGCTCGGACCATTAGCCTTCCCACGCCCACGAAAAAAACACCCATAATAAAGACCACTCCGTAAGCGCCCACCTCTGCCGCGAGACCCAGATATCCATTATGCGGGTAGTAACCATAGATGCCAACGAAGTTCCCGGGGCCTATACCTAGAGGCAACAAAGATGCGCCTACCGCCTGTGACGCAAGATACAAGCGCGTTGCGTCAGAGTCGGTTATGTGCCCACTGTGAAAAGCCCCAAAAAAACGCTCCAGCATATAATCTGAGTCGACCAATCCGTATTCCACACCCAGAAATGCCAGGAGACCTAGCAGGACTAGTACAAGCACCGACCGATACACCCACCGAATCAGATGCCGCAACATCACCCCGGCCTTATCGGAGCTAAAATACACAGCGACTATCAACAACGCCGCCACGCAAACTACTGCCAATACATTCTGACGAGACCCCGTATACAGAAACATTCCAATACTGCTCGCGACCAATACTGCGGCGCACAGTGCAAATATGCGACTCCGGACCATATTCAACGCCAACGCACCGAGCGCAAGCGAACAAAAGATAAACTGAACATTCATAAACCTATTAAGATTCGAAAAATAATCCTCACTGAACCACCTGCGCACATGACTTGGGTTAAAAACATTCACGTCGGTCACTGCCATGCCGACTACAACCAACGCCCATACACCGAGCGCAACTATCACAGCCCCCCAAAGAAAGCCTTCTACTTGCGCCAAGGTCCATTGCGACGACAAGCCACCAACCAAAATAACGACAAGCGCCATAAACAGCCAGGAATACACTGAATACAACGCGCCGCCATTTAATGCATAACTTACTAGCGAAAGAGCAAAAATAAAAACCGGAATCAAAGACAAAAACAGAACGCGTCTATCTATGCGGAATAGTTTGTTCGGGCTCATGATTAACCAAACTATCAACAGCAGCATTACGGCCACTCGTGTCGTGGTAACCGGCCCAAAAATCGGATTATTCACCACAAGAAGATAGAACAGCAAGGCGCTCAGAAAACCTTCTCGGTATTGCCTTCTGGAAGCCGGCTTTGCGAGAAAATGTGCTGTCATCACAAACTAACTTTTAATCCAAAGAATGCTACACAGAAAAAAGATTTCGCGCACCCTTTTCCCAAGTGTGGCCTTCTAGGAAGCGTATTGCATTTTTCTTCGGCCAGGTCCTTACTCGTGCTTCCAACTCTTGCATGTCCACGGTCTCGACATCGACAGCGAAGCCAAGCTTATAATGCTCCACCATTTCACCAATAAACGTGTTAGAGCAGCAAACCAGGGGCATACGCGCCGATGCGGCATGGTAAGTCGTCAGCGACACCGATAAATCATCAAGTGGCTTCCAGACAAAATCTGCAAGCAAGGGCCACGACTCAACAGGGATGGTAGAGTACTTGCAGTGCAAAAAGATATTATCCGCCTGACGCAAGTCAGATAGGAGAGCAGCATGGCGGGTCCCCTGCAGCTCATCGATCGGCCCAATGACCATGAACAAAACCGGAACGTTCTCCGACTTCCCTCTTTTGGCCAACCGAAGCAGGTCATATAAGCCTGCTATGTTTTTTCCGGCCACAGTGCCAACCCAAAGCCCAACAATGGGATCTGGGTACGCACTCTTCCTCTGTTCGATCCAGCGCACCGCGTCTCTTATAACGGGGTTCAAAGTACTGGTCTCCGGTGCCGCGGGAACCACCCCGCCGAAACAGGTGACACCGATTTTTGTCGCTTGTACCTTTAAGTGCTCCGACGCCTTTCGCACAAGCAAGTCATCTGTCACAAATATTTTCGCCGCTACGGAAATGAGCATCCGCCGTCGAAACAAAGTAAGCCACGGATAATGCTCGTTGGTTTCTCTATCCACGTTGTGGCATATCCAAGAAATGCGCACTCTGCTAACTAATGCTAGCACGATTGTCGCGAGTTCAGACGCCGTGCGTAGGAGACTACGAGGGAGGCTTCCATAATCATTCAAATAGCGAAAACATATCCCGTAAGGTCGCCGTCCACGCACTAGCATAGAAGCTAGCGCAACGGGTAAACGCATCGCGCTTCCCTTAACGGCAACTAAGTCGCCGGACCCAACGCGACGCGCCGCCCTCGCCCATTGGGAAGACTTAAAGTCATCTTTCTGGATCAAGATTGATCTCATAACATACCTGGGAGGTCTTCTCAGTTTAATCTTTGGGCTTCCAGATTGCACATTCCTGTCGATTAAGCGGAAGCGAATGTGCTATCAGTGGCTGACGAGCTGCTCATTAGCGTGCAGCCGTATTACCGCGATCCTTCTTTGCTGGCCTAACATACAGTCGACACATACCTCCTCGCCGACACGATCCCATCGAGGATGAAGATCACAACGCAGCGGGCCTCGAAAATTCGGCGGCAATAAAAAGTACCCCAAGCGTAGAACCTGGGAGGTCGCCAGATGCGCCAAGATGATCCTATCCACACCAAAACGATTCGCCCTTTGATCTGTAACAATAACACCCGGACGTATTGGGCACTGCATTGGGTGCCCATCTGTCTCCAGCGGCAAAGCGCATTGCTCGCGCGCGACCGATAAGTCATCTGCGATCTTATATCGGCAATACTGCCAATCACTAGGAGAATGTGATTTCTTAACCGTTGCGAGTATCATGTCATTAGATAACCAGCAATAATGTGATACCCGCCTTCCTTCTTCAATCACAGCCACGTTATTAGTCGACCGATCGATCAACATGAATCGCACTTGCTTTTCTCTTTCACCCCCCCCAATGTGAAAAAAGGCAACGAATTTCCCATCGGGGGAAAACTGGGCGTGATTCAAATATTGGTCATCCTGCCATTCTCTGTCTTTACCTAGCTCATCGAAACTTACTATCAGCTCGGTCCGGCCCGACGGTATGTTGACGATGGCCAAACCATCGGCTGAGCACGAACGGAAATTATCTGGCGGTATAGAAGGCTTACTATAACCATAGCCGGGCCTAAACCGCGCAAGTCGCGAAAAGTTGATTGAGACCCCCCATTTTCCATCTGATGTAATATTATATAAAGGAAGTTTTATGATACTGACGTCTTTTTTTCGAGCAACATCCCTGATGCGCGTGACGTGTTTCCCCTCGACGATGTCATTGAAACAGATCAGGTCATCGGAGCCGTTTTTGATCCACTGCGCCATGCAACTTTGCTGCCAACTCCACGCCGTCGTCTCCGCTACCCGAACAAAGGCTGCAGAAAACCTATACGAATCGTTTCTCTCAAAATATCCGATTTGCATAGGCGAGCACTCGTCAGCGATATGAGAAGCACCCTTTGCAATTGATGTGGCTAAAAGCTTGTTATTATCGTAGCTGAACGGCATCTTATCGTGATAGCCGAAAAAAGTTGGCCGACATCCATCAGACAAGTACTGAAGTCGGTCTCCGAGAGCATGATCTAGGCGGAGCAATCTACGACTTATTAGCTGAATCGCTTGTCGCATACTGTATTTTATCGCGTTCATATTTTCGCGTGAGGAACTGGGGCGATGGGCGCCAATAACAATTGAGTGGGAGCCAAGGATCACGCTTGCCGTGCGGAAGGATCAGCGGACACGCTAACGAATGCTGCCGCTATCGCAAGTCGCTAGTAAGGCGTGAACCTGTAATGCATTGGCGAAAAAGAGGCTAATACACACGGTACACGTTGTGGATCGCGCCGCCAACGTCGCTCTTGTACAGATCTTCGAACGCAAAAGTGTCTCCTGTTTCGGAAAAATCTTTCGAATATTCTTTGATGAAGGGATGACGAGGGCCACTACGTAGCGAGCGATTGTAAGACAATCCGACCAGATAGCCAGCGTCACTCTCGGCAATACCGCGGGCGAACAGGTGTTCGTTGCTAATCCGAACATGTATTATGGTGCCATCTGGTCGAATACAGCCAACGCTTTCATTTCCTGACTCGGTCACTAGAATTCGGCCGGCGGAATCAAGAAGTATGTCGTGCGGCCTATGAAACTCATCAATCGGCGTGACAAAACTAGACTGCATGTTTTCCAGGTTGAGCTCTATTAGAGGCGAACGAGGGCGACCATTCCATTTCGCGGATAGAATCAATAAGCGGTCGCCGACTTGCCTCACTTCGTTTAGGTGATGGTTGTGATACGGCGAGTTTTTTTTGTCGATGCCGCGGTACTCTGCTTTAGCGAATGGCACTTTGATACTGTTCGCTATGCGCAACCGTCCTGCAATCTTTCCTGGAATTCGGCCGGAGCGCTTGAGGAAGGACAGAATACGTGGCATCGTCAATTTCTGGTCAATACCAGCATCGTCGGGCCGCCAAGCCCACTGAAGCTCGTAACTGTGCCGCTTAAAGCAAAGGAGAGTATCAATTGCGGTCGCGCAGATAAATAGGTGCTGCTCCGTAGCGAAAAGTCCGTGATTATCGCTCATAAGCGGGTGGGAAAATGCATCGACAATTTGAAAGGTGTCATGGTCGACGACTGCGACGTAGTTCCATAAAGACAGATATAAGAGATTGTCATAATGCGCAATTCCCTGGACGAATGAGCGCATATATGAGTAGCGGGTAGTATAATTGGCCGCCGGGAATTTTAAGGTTCTTAGTATTTGTTTTTTCGTCCAATCAAGCTCAACCAGAAGACCATAGGTATTGATGTTTGTGTTATGGGTTAGCGGTTTAATGGTTACTAAGTATTTCATCGATGATCATCCGCGTTACGGAATTTGAATTTGGCTTAACGGTGGCGGCTGGATAGCGAGGCGGCGCGGCAGGTAGGGAGTTCAATCTGACGGCTCTTCCGCACTTTTTGATCCCTCGGTCGCTTGAAGGGGCAATGTTACCTAAAGATCCCCGAGTTCTCGAGCTTGAGGGAGAATTTATCCTTGTAGATCCGGGCGAAAACTGCATGATCGGAACGTGGGTGAGGCTAGCCAGATTGAACTACCTACGCGGGAGGCATAGGCTGATGAATAGAGATCTTGAGGGCACAATCCACGATTGAAGACCAAGTGCGTCACTGATCGCCTGAGCGCGCGCGGAGGGGCAGGTCAATCGCTACCGTTTCGATCTGGATCCGCCGCCATACAGCGCGACGTAGCAGAACGTTCCATATGAATAGTGTTGACGCGGTAGCCGCAGCCGCACCGATAACCCCGAACAGAGGGATCATCACGACACTGAGCAGCACGTTGGCAGCGGCCGCGACGGCGACGCCCCGCATCGTATCCCGCTCATGGCCTGTCATGTTGAGCAGGACCCCGACAGACCCCATGCCGGCATTGACTAGTTGGCCAATAGCTAGAATGGCCAATGGTGTGTAGGCGGCGGCGTATTCCGAACCAAAGGCGAGAACGAGGAGCATCTCACCGAAGAGCACGAAGATCAAGGTGACCGGGACCGCCAGCGCCAAGATCGCGCGGGCGCTCTGGGTGACGAGTCGCTGCAGACGGACTCGGTCGCCTTGGGCGTAAAAACGGGCGAAATAGGGCATTGCCACCATATTGACGGCCGTGAGACCGAAGGTGATGAGCATTGCGACGGAAACGGCAACCTTGTAGATCCCAACTTCCTCGTGGGTGGTAAATAGCCCAAGCAGCAGAACTCCGATCTGGGCATTGATGACCTGGAGACCAGCCGTCAGCGCCAATGGCCAAGCGGATACCGTCCAGTCGCGAGCGGCGTAGACCGAGATTGGGCGGTGAGCCAATTCCACCGGGCGCGAACGCCAGAGGAGCCAAGCCCCGAGACCAAAGGCCATTGCGGAGGCTAGCGCGTGCAGGCCCATCGCTGTCGACGCCGTCAGGGTCTGGGCAGGCAAGATCAGGATGACGATCAGGCAAAGCCCCAGTAATAACCCTGGGCGAAAGATATGTTCCGGCAATTGTCCGGCGACGACATGACGGAGCCCGCGCAGAGCGGCACCTCGGAGGTTGCCGAGGGCGATCAGCGGGATGAGCAGCAGTCCGACCACCAGGGTCGCGCGGGTGAGATCATCGAGACGATCGCCGAAGAGCCAGAGGCCGGCAAAGGCGAGGCCCAGCACGGCCGTTGAGAACAACCAGACCACCAGCGTGCTCCAGCGCCACAGACCGCGCATCAGCCCCCATTGCTCGGCGGCCTGGGCCTTGGCCGTCTCGCGCACGACGAGTTGCGGGAGGCCGAGCTGGGTGGGGATCGCCAAGAGCGAGACGATGGCGAACACGAAGGCATAGACGCCATAGCCTTCCGGCCCGAGCGTGCGGGCCAGGAGCATCACGAGCAGGAAGCCCAGCGCGGTGCTGCCGAGCTTGAGGGCTACGCTGCCCAGGCCGCCGCGGATCAGGCGGCCACGCAGGCTCGAAGCTGGGCCGAGCAGGGCGGCGAGGCGCGTGGTGAGCGGATGGGCGCGCGAAGCCGGGCCGGTTGGGGTGGGCGATGAATCCGTCGTCACAGCGGCTCTGATCTGTTGCGGTGGTTGGGTGCTGGGGTCGGGGTCTTAGCCACGGATTGACGCGGATAAACACGGATAGAAGACTGAGAGGCGTGGCGGTTCGCCTGGCATCCCTGGTGCCTATCCTCAAGCTTTGACGATGTGCTCGGCCGGTTCCTGGTAGCGGCCGCGCGTGTCGACGATGAGCCGGGCGTGGGCCTTGATCAGGTCGTAGTCGAAGCGGTCATGATCGGTCGCGAGCAGCACGCAGTCGGCGCCGGCCAGGGTCTCGGGCGTGAGCGGGACCGAGGCGAGGTCGAAGTCGTGCCGGCGCATCGGGATGAACCGCGGCACGTGGGGATCCGAGTAGCTGATGACGGCGCCCTTGTGCTGGAGCAGTTCCATGAGCTCGATGGCCGGGGACTCGCGCCGGTCGTCGACGTTCTTCTTGTAGGCGATGCCGAGCACGAGGATCTTGGCGCCCTTGATCGCCTGGCCGCGCGCGTTCAGGGCGTCGGCGACCTTGGCGACGACCCATTGGGGCATGTTGGCGTTGACCTCGCCGGCGAGTTCGATGAAGCGGGTGCTGAGCCCATATTCGCGGGCCTTCCAGGTCAGGTAGAAGGGATCGATCGGGATGCAGTGTCCGCCGAGGCCGGGGCCGGGGTAGTAGGGCGTGAAGCCGAACGGCTTGGTCGCGGCGGCGCGGATGACCTCGTGGATGTCGATGCCCATCTTGTCGCAGACGATCTTGAGCTCGTTGACCAGCACGATGTTGAGCTCGATGC
>NZ_JBDKXB010000008.1:0-129152 GCF_041197575.1 Thioalkalicoccus limnaeus
CCGCCGTGCCGGGAGCGGATTAGTCCAACAACCGTTTATCTGGTCTGCGCGCGGGAGATCCCGACAGAAGGCAGCCTCGACGTCGCGCGCACACCAGATAAACGCTTAATCGTTATGCAAATGAGGGGAAGGGATAGTGGCTAGGCCGGTTGGCGCAAGAAACATAGAGCAATTCCAAGATCGTGATTCTATTGGTACTACATCTAGCAATGAGATTAAGCACCTAGCGAATTCTTCCGGATTGCCTCCATTGCAGGAGTTTAATGACCTTTTGAAGCATCAGAAAAATTTCCTGTCGTGGATAGAGTCACGCCACAAGCAACTGTTGGAGGCAAAGCGAAAGGCCGGAGAGAAGGGGCCAAAAGACGCCGTATACAAAAAGTACCGGTGGTATTCAGAGCAACAACTCCTGCTAGAGGCGATTAATGCGTTCGAGGTGTTTTATAAGCGTAGCTTTATAGCGCTTGCCGGGCCGATGAGACGTTATATTCCACCCGAAAAGATTAAGGGTAGTGTTGATGCGAAAACCATTTGGGCGTCCGAGCGGCAGAGGTCTCTTGTTGCGCTAATATTCGAGCACCAGCTCTACCATGACCTAGAACAAGTCGACAATATTGCGAATATGCTAGTCGGACACAAAAGATATAAGCCAAATGGCCTTAAGTCACCTCTCCGGAAGCGAGTACGGGCGCTACAGTGTGTGTTTCAGATCCGACACACACTTTCACACAATCAGGGGTACGTGACCGTAAGTGATGCGGCGAAGTTTAAGGTCCTTGGTTTTTTCGCAAAGTCCGGTGAGGTCATCGATCCAACGAAAAACCATCTCGGGTCCGTGATTCGCGACCTTCTGAGAATGGAGGCAAAGGAGTTCACGGACTGGTTGCTTGCCTCTGCGGCCAAGCATCTTGGAGCGTACAGTGATGAAAGGAAGGAGCTGCTTCCCCAGAAGCTTAGAGGGCGGATTGAACAGTCTGTTGGTAGACATTCGGACATTGATGCTCTTGTCTGGGATGCATAACACGTCGCTCCAGCCGAAGTCAGGCCGCGACGCGGCCTTCCTCGGCTGAGCTTGGCGTTAGCTCAAGAAACAGAATGGACGCAAACGATATAATCGAGGCTATCAGTAAGAACTTGTCGGAACGCAAGAGCTCCGCTGCTCTCAGCAATTACGAGGTTCTATGCAACAACATAGACCACCTTAACAAGAGTCTCGATAAGTCGCTTTCAGATCTCGCTGAAGTCTTGGAGACCGTCACTACCGAACTATCAAGTGACACCCGCCTCGCCGTGCAATTCCAAAAAGGGGCAGTGAAAGCACCATTTACGGCGATCATTCCCACGATCATACGGAACAGCCTTTCTATTCTCCGAAAGTTCGTTTATCGAACTGCCCCTGACGACCGAAATGGCGTGACGATTGAGACGGTGGGCAAACTGCGAAGAGATTTCGATGACTACAACGAGTTGGCGACCACGGTGCGTCAAGTTGTCGATAGTCTTGTATCTGACGGTTACCAAATGCTGAAGCTTGATGCTCGGGAACTGAACTACCATGTTCTCGTTTCACTCAACAGCTTTGACAGATTCGCAACGCGATCACTTCGCCAAACACTTTTCAACCAAGAGGTGGAAGACACGCTGAACGAGTTCCGCCAGCTCCCATTCGCACAATGGAAGAACTCGACAATCACAAGATGCGAACAACCGACCTTCGCCAACAAGGTCGATTTTATCCTGGGGATAGTGCGGCCAGTCGGCAATCTCGATCTAGCCGGCACGCTTAAGGACCTTTTTAAGTTCTCTTCGGAATTCACACATATTGGTTACGTATCAACATTCTTCACTTCCGGTCTGGAGAGCGAGGTTATTTTAGGAGACGTTCAAGGCCCGTATTTCCCTAGTACTGAGAACTTCAGCGAGCTTAAGTATGAGATGCTTGCTGTTGTTATCCAGTTGCTCGCCGATCTGTATTTGCCCTGCCTCGTGAGAGCATTCGATGATATTTTGGTGCCAGATGCAGCAGACCCTTTACGGCAGTCGCTCGAAGCTATCGGCAACGCACAGAAGGCAGCGTTGGCATCAAGGAATTCTGAATACTATTTTTTTATCAAGTATGGTCTGATCGGATCAGAAGAGTCGATTCCATTAACCTGTCGATGTGGACGAACGCGCGATTGGGAGCATCCTCACAATCCGAGCGATCTTTTCTGTAGTTCATGTGGGAGCGGTTTCCGCTTATTGGAGATCGCAGGAGACGGCGGATACGTCTTCACGAGCGAAGGCCCTATTAAGATCATTGGTAACTACTCGCCCCCCCTCGCCGGCTAGCCCGCCCGGCAGGCCCACCGAGCGCTTGACAGCATAGCGGTAGGTCACGGGGTCACCATTTAGCTGCCCCCGATCAACAAAACGCACTTCTCTGTTCATGGCCGAGGCCACGTTGTTGAAATTGGCGTCGAGCGACGGTCTTCGACCCTGCGCGCGCCTTCAGCTTTCATTCCGGCGGTGACGGAGCCTCACAGATCCGCACCAGTCACCCTTCTGGATCAAGGCCCTGGTCTCGCCTCCTGAGAGGTCGAGGGCCGGCCCCTGGCTCGCTGGAGCCCCAGAAATGCGTCGGTTCCCGGCCATGTCCACGTGCCGCGGGCGTGGCTCTTCAATGGCGCCGCCCGCGTGTGATGGACGCCGTTGGTCCGTCACACGCGGGCGGCTATTGAGCCGCCCGTGTTCACAGATCATTGGCTCCTCCGGCTCGGAGGTCCAACCCCATTCTGGCTCATGACCGAGGCGCATCCGTCTCAACCTGCTCTGACGTCCGGTTGGATGATGGGAGACGACGCCGGCCGAATCAGTTCTGGTGGTTGTCCGCCAACCCCATCGCGAGCTCGGCGCCGCCGCCCGATTCAGGCAAAGGCCTTAGTGACATCGAATCTCACCTGATCCCTCAAGATGTAGAAGCACGCCCGGGCCAGCTTGTGGGCGACCGTCTTGATGGCGATGAGGCCGTTCAAAATGGGGGGTCAGGTCTTGCAATCCAGCACCGCCCGACGACACTTACTTTGGCCATGGCCAGACCCCTTCGTATCGAGCTAGCCGGCGGGCTCTACCACGTTACCTCGCGCGGCGATCGGCGTGAGGCCATCTATCGAGGGGAGGAGTCGGGTCTTCCCTTTTGACTTACTCTCGAAGATCGGATGATTCGCCCCCAGGAACCGCACCGAGCGCGGCGTCAGGCGTCGCCGACACTGCGCACAGCAAAAACTGTGACGCCGCGCGAACGCCGCGCGGCAGGAGCGCGGACCGCCGCGCGGCTTACGCGGGTAGTCGGCCTGATGCAGCACCCCACCGCAGGCGGGGCAACCGCCCGCACGGGCGGCCTCGGCGAGCTCCGCGTCGATGTGCCGCAACAAGGCGAAAAAGGTGGGGATTTCCAGCAGAGCGTGGCACACCGAGGCAGTCTCCTGTCTTCGCAAACAAGAGACTCTCCCAACGGGTGCCGTTGTTCAAGCACCCCGAGGGAGACCCACCCCTCTCCCTCATGAACAATGACCGTTTAAGAAGACAAACCCATCAAGCAAGCTGGCCGTACTCACTGGCGTGTATCGAGCCCCGAGGGTCCTGGAGTCAGACAGCTGCGGCGGTCGCTTTTTGGGTCATGAGGCGCTCGCCAGTGGTCCTGATACCCGAATTGTGCGCGAGCGTGGGCCTCGGCATACGGCAGCCGAAGTGCAGGGAGGCGGCTTGGTCGGTGCGCGTTACATCGCGAGGGCCTCCGTAGCCGTTGGTGGCGGCCCGGCCCGTGGTGGGAGGCGGGTTTGCACGATGATCATCGGCGTGCCGCAGGTGGGGCAGAGCAGCCCGGGACGAGGCCGGCTGATGGGCAGGCGCTTGGGATCGAGGCCGAAGAGCCATTGCAGCAGGCGGATGGCGCGCTGGCTGTTGGGATGCAGGAAGCCGAAGTTGCGCGTGCGGCGGAAGCCTTTCGGCAAGACATGCTGCAGGACCAGGGCGAGGAATTCGGCGCCCGGCAGGGTGCGGTAGGCCCAGCGTTTGTCCTTGGCGTGACGGTAGCGGAAGGTCACCTGGCCGTTCTCGCACGAGACGATGTCCTTCTCCCGGATGACCCCGCGGTAGAGATAACGCCCGAGGTAGACCAAAGCCTTCTCGCCCGTGCCGACGGCCTTACAGTTGACCACCCAGTCTTTCGGGTAGCTCGAACAATCGGTTACAGCGGACGGCGCTGCGCGCCGCCGCTGAACCGAAGCGTTATGCAGCAACCTCAATTGACGCGCGTCACGTGACGCATTACACTTTCGCTTATGATCAAGACGTTCGCAGACCGGCATACCCAACAGCTATATGCCACTGGGAAGTCGGCACGGTTTCCCGCGGATATCGCGAAGCGTGCGTCGCGGAAATTGGAGTATGTTGATCTGGCAGCGCGGGTGGATGACCTGAGGGTCCCACCGGGCAATCGGCTACATGCACTCGAGGGCGATCGGAAGGGACAGCACTCGATTTCGATTAACGCTCAATGGCGAATCTGTTTTCGGTTCGAGGACGGGAACGCCTACGACGTCGAGGTTTGCGATTATCACTAGAGTGGTACGAGGCTATGAGCATGGCTAATACGAGCGGGATGAAGCGCCGCCCGACCCATCCTGGCGAGATGCTCCGTGAGGATTTTCTCGTAGATTACGATCTGACAGTCACAGGATTGGCGGACGCCCTCGGCGTTTCCCGTCAATCGGTTAATGAACTGCTTCGAGAGCGACGCGCGGTGAGCCCGGAAATGGCGCTCCGGTTAGCACGCCTGTTTGGCAATTCCCCGGAGTTCTGGATGAATGCCCAGAGGGCTGTAGATCTTTGGGATGCTTCGCAGGCGATAAAGGAGGATGTCGCCCGAATACAACCGCTTGATGCTGCCTAACGAATAAGGTTAGATCGTCCGAGCGAAGCGAGCGACGATCTGAACCGTTTGTTAGCGGAGCTCCAGGATTATGGCGAAGAACTGAGAACGTACCCATCTAGTCTCACAATTCTTACCTTTCACAAGGAGAGACGTGGAGCGGCTGAAAAGAACACCCAAGGGAGACGCCGACCTTGACTCGCGTATATCCTGAAAGAAGAAGGAAGAAGGGGGTCAGGTCTTGCAATCACGCATAGTCACCTAGCGGGGAAAAGGGGCCCGGCTCAATTTCTGCTCGTAGCCAGTCATACCCCTGCCGCCGCCTCGATCCAATTCTCCAAGGCAAGTCCGGGAACCCGCCCGAAATCGTCGGCGTTATTGGTGACGAGAATCAGCCCTTCCGCCAAAGCATGGGCCGCGATCTTGGTGTCCATGCAGCCGATCGGCACACCCCTGCGGCGCAGATCGGCAGCGACCGCACCGTAACGGTCGGCGGCCCGACTGCCCCAGTCGAGGACTGGAGCCTCCGCGATGAAGGCATCGATCAGTGCGTGTCGCTTGGCGGCATCGCTCGGCAGCAAGGCTTGTCCGAAGCGCAGCTCGGCGCGGGTGATGGCGGAGATCGCGACCGCGTTTGCCATCAAGGCCGCTCGCATCCGCCGATCAAGCGACGGATAGCGCTTTTCAGGAAATAGCTCGAGATGTCAGTATCGATGAGGTAACGGATCATGCCGACCAGTCTTCCAGCGGGTTGCGGAGCACCTCAACCGGATTCGACCGTTCCGACAGAAAATCTGCGGGCAGGGGCGCCTCGTCCAGCAGCGTGAACAGCGATTGTAGCCCGTCGGAATCGGGGCCAGGGGCCTTGGGGGTCAGGATGATCTCGCCGGTTGCCTCATCCTTGCGGACCCATACCTCGTCCGCGGCGAGCTCGAACCCCGGGGGAAGCTGCACTGTCTGTCGGTGCTCTGTGGAGCGGATCTTGGCGGTTGCAATCATGGGTGGTGTCTCCCGGGGCGAGCCATAGCCGAGCAATCGGTTCGACCGCGTCAGCGATAGGCTCGGGCGTGTCGCAAGGCAACTGGGGCTTACCTCGCCAGCGTAAGGCGGAACGCGTCAGAACGGAGGGGATAGACGACGAAATCGCCATAGACCAGGAAGGACTTGGCAAGGCTCGGCACGTCGGTACAATTCCGGAGATGGAGGTCCGCAATCGCGACCCTCAGCCCTTGGCCGCTCTCCCCTCAATCGTCGAACGGGTTGATCAGTTCCACTCCGCAGTCGTCGAAGTCCTTGACGTTGCGCGTCGCCAACCGAAACGAGTTCGCCCGGGTGATCGCAGCGATCTGGGCGTCGAAATTGCTGATCGGCCGCCCGCGTGCGCGCCGTTCCGCCCGAATCCGGCCGTAGAGGTGCGCCGCGGGTTCATCGAAGACAAGAATGCGTTCACCGAAGGCCAGTTCGACAAACTGCTCGAAGCGTGAGGCGAGGAGGCGGCGTCGATTCCCCTCCGGTAAGGCCATGAGGCCGAACTCGATCTCGGCGATGGAAATGGTGGTCAGGTGTAGAGCGCCGGTTGCTTGACTGTTGAGCCACGCGCGAACCGCTGGGGCAGGCGGAGAGGTCATGAACTCGGACACCAGGTTGGTGTCGAGGACGATCATCCCTCGAAGTCCATTGGCGCGTGGATTTCCCGATCGGGCAACTCCAACGGCGGCTCACCGTAGGCCGGAGCGAACAGGCGCACAGCGAGGTCCCCGAGACGCTCTGGCGCCGCCGCCTCGCGTTTCAGGATGCGTCGAACCTCCTCTTCCATGGACACCCCATGTCTCACCGCGCGCCGCCGTAGCGTCGCAACGATCTCATCGTCCAGATTGCGAATACTGAGATTGGCCACGCTGTCTTCCTGCTGGATGCAATGACAGCATGCTAGCGAATGCTAGCATGCCCCGCAAGAGCGCAAGACATCCGCGCCACTTACCAGCACGGCCCGGTCAACATCGGCGGTGTCACTGCGGCTCGAAACGGGCGGGGACCTTGGTCCGGGAGGGTTCCTTGCGGTGGATCGCGGCCTTCGCGATCAGATGGGCGCTGACCGGGGCGGTCATGAACAGGAACAGCGCGACCAGGAGCTCATGCAGGCTCAGGCCTTCGGCGTAATAACTGAAGTAGATCAGGGACGCGGTGAGCATGCCGCCGATGCCGAGCGTCGTGGCCTTGGTCGGGCCATGCAAGCGGGTGAAGAAATCGGGCAGCCGGGCGAGCCCGATCGAGCCGATCAGCGCAAAGCCGGCACCGACGAGCAAGAAGAAGGAAATCAGGATTTCAATGAACATCTTGGTCTCCCTATTCGATGACGTCGCCGCGCAGGATGTACTTGCAAAAGGCCGCCGTGCCGATGAAGCCGATCATCGCGAGCACCAGTGCCGATTCGAAATAGACGGTGCTGTCGAAATGGATCCCGAGCAGGACCAGCAAGGCGATCGTGTTGATATAGAGGGTATCCAGGGCCAGTATTCGATCAGGGGCGGCGGGCCCCTGGATCAGCCGCCATAGGCTCAACAGGAGCGCCAGACTCATCATCACGAAGGCGATATAGATCGCGGCTTGCAGGATCATCCGATCATCTCCTTCAAGGGGGCCTCGTAGCGGGCCTTGATCCGGGCGATCAATGCCTCCGGATCCTCGGTGTCGAGCGAGTGGATCAGCAGGAACCGACGGTCTGGGCTGACATCGGCCGACACGGTACCCGGCGTCAGCGACACGGTGCTGGCCAGGATCGTGATCGCGAAGGGGTCTGTCAGGTCCAATGGAAGCTCGATGAAGGCCGGCCGGAGGCGTTCGGTCGGCCCCAGGACCAACCGTGCGACCTGTAGGTTCGCGATCACGATATCGCCGAGGACGACGACGAGAAATCGCACCAGCACCAGCGGCCGCAGGAGTCGCGGACGTTCCGGCCAGAAGGGCGCCGTGAACAGCGGAATCAAGACCCCGAACAGGGTGCCGAGCAGCAGGTGCGCGACGCTGATGTCGTTGACCAGGAAGAGCCAGGTCAGGATCAGCGTCAAGGTCAGCAGCGGATGGGGCAACCAGCGGCGGATCATGGCGCCTCCAGCGGGATTCTCGGGGAGATGGGCGTTTGGCCGAGCACGGCCTCGATATAGGCACTGGTGTCGAGCATCTGCGCTGCCGTTGCCGCAGCGAACTCGGTCATCGGGCCACCGAACAGGACCAGGAGCGGACTGGTCGATAGCAACAAGATCGCTGGCGTCAGCAGGGGCCAACTCGGTGCATGGTCGCTCGTCGATACCGGGCCCCGCCAGAACAGATAGCTGCCGGCCCGGGCCAGGCTGACCAGGATCAAGAGCCCCGAAACCAACAGTGCGGTCCAGATCAGGCCCAACCATGGCGTCTGCTGGGCCGCCATCAGGATCAAGACCTTGCCGACCAGGCCGCTAAGCGGCGGCAGGCCGACCGCGGCGATCGCCGCCAGCAGGTAGAGGACCCCGAGCGGTGCGCTGCCGGCGGGGCGAACCCCTTCGGTGATCATGGCGCCCTGCTGCCGTCCCTTAGCGATCAGGTCGGCGATCAGGAAGAAGGCACCAGTGACCAGCGTCGAATGGACCAGGTAGAAGAAGGAGCCCGTCAGGCCGGCTTGTGTACCAAGGCTCACCGCGAGCAGCAGGGTCCCGATCGAGACCATGACCAGATAGGCGATCTTGCGCCGCAAATCCAGGCTCGCCATCGCGCCGAAGGTGCCGGCCGCAAGTGTCAGCAGGGCCGCGGCGAGCAGCCAGGGTTCGACTAGGCCGGTCAAAGGACCGCCGTCGTGCGAGAAGAGCGTGAACATGCGAATGATCGCGTAGACGCCGACCTTGGTCATGATCGCGAACAACGCGGCAACCGGCGCCGTGGTCTCGCCGTAGGCGTGCGGCAGCCAGAAATGCAGCGGCAGAATCGCCGCTTTGAGCGCGAAGACCACGAGCAACAGCATCGCGCCAGCGGCGGCCAGCGGGACATCCTCGGGAGACAGCGTCGCCGCGACCCGCCCGAGATCGGCCATGTTCAGCGTGCCGGTGACACCATAGAGGATGCCGATCGCGATCAGGAACAGCGATGAGCCGGTGAGGTTCAAGACCACGTAATGGAGTCCGGCCCGGGTCTTCAGTTTGCCGCCGCCGTGGAGCAGGAGCCCATACGAGGCGATCAGCAGGATCTCGAAGAAGACGAAGAGATTGAACAGGTCCCCGGTCAGGAAGGCGCCGTTGATGCCCAGCAGTTGAAACTGGAACAGGGCATGGAAGACCGGCCCCTGACGGTCCGTCCCTTGGAACGCGTAGAGCAGGGCACCGAGGGCTAGCACCGCGGTCAGGAGCAGCAGCAGCGCCGACAAGCGGTCGAGCACCATGACGATGCCGAACGGCCCCGGCCAGTCGCTGACCAGATAGACGCCGATGGCGTCGTCGTTGGCAAGTGCGAACAGATAGACCGCGACCAGCAGCAAGGCCCCGGTGCCCAACAGGCTCAGTGCCCGTTGGAACCGCAGCGGACCGCGCGCGCTGACCAGCAGCAGCGCGCCCGTGATCAACGGGAGGAGGAGGGGCAGGATGATCCAATGATTCACTGGTCGGCCTCGCGGTCAAGCCCGTCGACGTGTTCGCTGCCGAGTTCGCCACGCGCGCGCAGGGCCAGCACGACGACGAAGGCAATCATCGCAAAACCGATCACGATCGCGGTCAGCACCAGGGCCTGGGGCAGGGGATCGGCAAAGGGAGGGCCCTCACCGATCAACGCCGGCTGGTTGGTGGCCAAGCGACCGGACGCGAACAAGAACAGATTGGTTGCGTAACCGAGCAGCACCAGGCCGAGCACGACCGAGAAGGTCCGCGAGCGCAGGATCAAATAGAGCCCGCACGCGACCAGCAGGCCGATTATCGACGCGAGAAGCAGTTCCATCAGGTCTTCTCCGAAACGGATTCAACGGATGACGAGGGGGGGCTGGCCCCGCTCAGTCGACCGAGGTTTTCGAGGATCAGCATCATGGTGCCCAGGACGACCAAGAAGACGCCGACATCGAAGGCCACGGCGCTGGCCAATTCGATCTCGCCGATGACCGCGACCTCGGGGTGCAAGGTGGCCGAGGTCAGGAACGGATAGCCGAGCACGAAGGCCCCGATACCCGTCGCGACCGCGATCAACAGGCCGACGCCGATCATTGCCAGGTAGCTGATCCTGAGTCGTTTTTGGGTCCATTCGATGCCGCTCGCGATCTGTTGCAGGATCAAACCGATCGCGGCGACCAGTCCGGCGATGAACCCGCCGCCGGGCAGATTGTGCCCACGCAGCAGGATGAAGACCGCCACCAGCAAGGCGAGCGGCAACAGCGGCCGGGCGATCATCGACATGATCAGAGGGTGGACGTCCTGCGCCCAGCGCCGACCTTCGAGATCGTGGGTCGGGACCGCGAGCCGCAATCCCCACAAGAGCGCGAAGATACCCGCCGCGGCGATCGCCAGCACCGTGATCTCGCCGAGCGTGTCGATGCTGCGAAAATCGACCAGGATCACGTTGACGACATTCTGCCCGCCGCCGAGGGGCTTGGACGTGGCGAGGAAGTAATCGGAGATCGAGATCGAGGGGCGGGTCATGACCGCGAACGCGAGCATGGCCGTGCCGATGCCAGCGATACCGGCCAAGCCGAGATCGCGCCAATGGCGCCAGCGTGAGACCTCCTGACGTGGACCCCCAGGGAGGAAGAATAGGGCCAACAGCATCAGGACCGTCGTGATCAATTCCACCGACAATTGTGTCAGCGCAAGATCCGGGGCCGAGAAGTGCACGAAGGTCAGGGTTACGATCAGGCCGACGAGGCTGGTCATGATCAGCGCGAACAGGCGTTGACGACGCGCGATCACGGTGCCCAGCGCCGCGACGACCAGGATGAAGGCCGCGGCCAGACTGACACCGTCGAGCGGCGAGAGTGCGACACCGCCGAAGATCTGCCAGCCGGAGACTAACGGCGCGGCGGTCACGAGGATCGCGGCGCCGAGGAGCCACGCGACATAACGCTGAAGCGACTCGTTGTCGATCTTCGCGATCAGCCGATTGGCGAGATCACGGATGCGCTTGACCGAGTATTGGAACGCCGCTTCGCCACTGGTGCGCGGAAACCAGCGATCATGGGCCGCGAACAGGCGTTGGCGCTGGGTGTAGAGCAGGATGCCGCCGACGGTGGCGATCATGCTCATGTAGAGCGGCATCGAGAACCCGTGCCAGATCGCGATATGGTATTCCGGCGTCGTGCCGAGCAGGCTGGCGACACTGATGTCGAGGAGCGGCCGTACTGTTTGCTCGGGGAAGATACCGACCAGCAGACAGAGTGCGACGAAGACCTCGACAGGGATCTTCATCCAACGGGGCGGCTCGTGGGGCGTGCGCGGCAGGTCGACCGGTTTCCCGTTGAAGAAGACATCGTGTATGAAGCGCACCGAGTAAGCGACGGCGAAGACACCGGCCAACGTGGCCACGGCCGGGACCAGCCATTCGAGCGGTCCGACCCAGCTGTGGTAGATGGTTTCGGCGAAGAACATCTCCTTGCTGAGAAAACCGTTCAGCAGGGGCACGCCGGCCATCGCCGCCGCCGCGACCATCGCGAGCGTCGCCGTGTAGGGCATGAATGACCACAGGCCATTGATCTGGCGCATGTCACGGGTGCCGGTCTCGTGGTCGATGATGCCGGCCGCCATGAACAACGAAGCCTTGAAGACCGCGTGATTGACCAGGTGAAACAGGCCCGCGACCGCGCCCAGCGGCGTCCCCAGGCCGAACAGGAAGGTGATCAGCCCCAAATGACTGATCGTCGAGTAGGCCAGCAGGCCTTTGATATCGTGTTTGAAGATCGCGATGTAGGCGCCGAGGACCAGGGTCGTCAGACCGATCCCGCTGACGATGTAGGACCAAGTCTCGGTGCCCGACAGGACCGGGAAGAAGCGTGCAAGCAGGAAGACCCCGGCCTTGACCATGGTCGCCGAGTGCAGGTAGGCCGAGACCGGTGTCGGCGCGGCCATCGCATTCGGCAACCAGAAATGGAACGGGAACTGGGCCGATTTGGTGAAGGCCCCGAGCAGGATCAGGATCAGGATCGGCAGATACAGCGGGTCGGCCCGCACCAGATCCCCGGCGGCCAGGACCTCCGAGAGTTCGAAGCTGCCGACGACATGCCCGAGCAGCAGGAAGCCGGCCAGCATCGCGAGACCGCCGCCCGCAGTGATGGCCAGCGCCATGCGCGCCCCCTGACGGGCGACACGGGTGTTGGATTTGTACGCGATCAGCAAAAAGGAGCTGAGACTCGTCAGCTCCCAGAACAGCAGTAACAGCAGCAGGTTGTCGGCCAGCACGATGCCGAGCATCGCGCTCTGAAAGAGCATCAGGAGGCCGAAGAAGCGTCCCAGCCGATCATCCTTCGGCAGATAGTAGTAAGCGTACAGGATGATCAACAATCCGATGCCGGTGATCAGCATCACGAACAGGAAGGCGAGGCCGTCGAGTCGCAGCGACAGCGCCAAGCCGATCATCGGGATCCACTCGCGATGCGAGGACACATCGCTTCCCGAGAAGACCGCCGGCGCATGCCAAAGGCCAACCAGCAGCGCCAGGGCCGTGACCAGGGCAGCGGACCAGGCCACGACGGCCCGCCCGTGGCGGACCATCAGTGGGGGTAACAGGGCGCCGAGCAACGGCAGCAGAATGATCGAACCGATGGGCATGGCGTGACCGCTAAGCTGAGGGTTGAGCAGGCGCCCCGCTGGCGGGGTCCCCGCTGGGGGTAGGCTGAGTGCAGCCGCGATGGGGTTCAGCGACGGTCGACCAGGTGGGTGCTCGCTGTCGGGCCGGGTCTAGGCTGTGGCGGATAGTCGGCATGCTCGAATCTTGCGCAGTCGGGTCCAGGGGATGGTCCCCTCTGTTATCGTTTGTCGTTCGATGCTTCCAGCAGTTTGTGTGCGCACGGTATTATGCCACGGCGCAGCGAGGCAAAATATGAGCTTTCCCCCGAATGATCAAGGGTAGGGGGCACCGGATGGGCCAAACCGGCATGCACACGTTAGAATGCCAGCGCGCAAGCTCGCCCAGCGGCTTTGATGGTTCGGGGTGGCGTGGATCGCCGGGGATGTTACCGCAAAAGTCCACCCGATGGTTGTCGCTTTCCGTGTTTGCGCCGACATCCATCCGCCGCGACCCGTTCGCCGCGACCCGTTGCACCGCTTACCGGGGGAACCTCGATGTCCGACCAATCACTCCCGCTGTTGAAGAGACTCCTTTTGGCCGCCAGGGCCTTTTTGCGGATCGTCCAGGATCGCGAGCAGGCAGCGGCCTGGATCAAGATCGAACGCCAGGCCTTGCTCGGTCGATCGACCGCCTTGGCCGATACCCCCCCGGACGCCGCGCTGCTGTTATTGAGCTTGCTGCAGAAAGAAGGACGACTTGTCGATTTCGCCAAACAGGATTTGACCCGCTTCTCGGACGAGGAGGTTGGCGCCGCCGCGCGCGTGGTTCACCAGGGCTGCGGCCGCGTGTTGGCTGACTACTTCCGCATCGCCCCGGTACGCGACGAACCCGAGGGCGCGCAGATCACGCTGCCACCCGGTTTCGATCCGGCGGCGACGCGCCCGACCGGTCACCTGGTCGGCGAGCCCCCTTTCAGCGGCCGGTTGGTTCATCGTGGCTGGCGGGCCACCGAGGTCCGTCTTCCACAGGTGGGCACTGGCCACGACCAATCGATCATCGCCGCCGCGGAAGTGGAGCTATGAGCAGCAAACGTTTTGCCATCGGCATCGATCTTGGAACCACGCATTGCGCCCTGTCCTTCGTCGACAACGAACACAGCGAGGGCGAGGAGATCCTCCAGGGGCTGCTTCCGATACCGCAACTGACCGCCCCAGGAACCGTCGAACATCGCCCGCTGTTGCCGTCGTTTCTGTACCTGCCGCACCCGGACGAATTCGATCCGACCGACCTGGACTTGCCGTGGGCCAAACAGACCGATCGTTTCGCCGGCGAACTCGCGCGCAACCTCGGTGCCAGTACGCCACTGCGGCTCGTGTTCAGCGCCAAGAGCTGGCTGTGTCATCCGGATGTCGATCGACGTGCGCCGATCCTGCCGGCCGGGGCACCGAACGGCATCCCGCAGGTCTCGCCGCTGGAGGCCAGCGCCTTCTTTCTCGGCCATCTGCGCGACGCCTGGAATCGATTGTATCCAAGCGACCCGTTGACCGAGCAGGAGGTGACGGTCACGGTCCCGGCCTCGTTCGATCCGGCCGCCCGCGAACTGACGGCCGAGGCCGCCCGGCGCGTCGGCATCACGGATCTGGTCCTGCTCGAGGAGCCGCAGGCCGCGCTCTATGCCTGGGTCAACGCGAGTCGCGGTGACTGGCGCAATCAGGTGCGACTCGGCGACGTCATCCTGGTCGTCGACGTCGGCGGCGGCACCACCGACATGTCTCTGATCGCGGTGACGGAGCGCGACGGGGTACTGGAGCTGACGCGCATCGCCGTCGGAGACCACATCCTGCTCGGCGGCGACAACATGGACCTGGCCCTGGCCCATCTGGTCAAGGGCAAGCTCGATGCGGTCGGTGTCGAGCTCGATCGCTGGCAGCTGCTGGCCCTGACGCACGGCTGCCGGCAGGCGAAAGAACGCCTGCTCGGCGAGGTCGAGCTCAGTCGGGTGCCGGTTGTCGTGCCAAGCCGCGGCACCCAGCTCGTTGGCGGCAGTATCCGCACCGAGTTGACCCGCGACGAGGTCATGACGGTGCTGATGACCGGCTTCTTCCCCGAGGTCCCCATCACGGCACGCCCCGCGGATCGTGTTCGAACGGCCTTGACGAAACTCGGCCTGCCCTTTGCGCACGACCCCGGGATCACCCGCCATCTGGCGGCCTTCTTGAGTCGCCAGTCCGGCGCCACGGCCGATCTGGCCGATTTCGTCGAACCCGCCGCCGACGCGGACTTCCTGCATCCAACCGCTGTGCTGTTCAACGGTGGCGTGTTCAAATCACCGGTCCTTCGCGAGCGGGTCATCGCGGTCATCAATGGTTGGCTGATGGCCGACGGCGCCCCGCCGGCCCGCCAGCTCGAGACCCAAGATCTCGACCTTTCGGTCGCGCAAGGCGCGGCCTTTTATGCCCATGTGCGGCGCCGCGGTGGTGTACGCATCCGCGGCGGCACCGCACGGTCCTACTATGTCGGCATCGAGAGTGCGGGACCGGCCGTGCCGGGTCTGGAACCGCCGTTGCAACTGCTGTGTCTGGTCCCGTTCGGGCTGGAGGAGGGCTCGGAGCCGGTGGTCGCGCCGCAGGAGTTCGGGCTGATCGTCGGCGAACCGGTGCGCTTTCGGTTCTTCGGGTCATCGGTCCGCCGCGACGATCAGGTTGGCCTGTTGATCGAGGACTGGCCAGCGCACGAGATCGAGGAACTCGAGGAAATCCAAACCACCTTGCCGACCGGTTCGCGTCGTCGCGGGGACATCGTGGCCGTCAACCTGCAGGCGGCCGTGACCGAGGTCGGTACGCTCGAGCTTGTGGCCCTGTCGCGGCAAGGCTCAGAGCGGTGGAAGGTCGAGTTCAACACGCGCGGTGCCGACTGACGCAGCCGCCGACGTGCGCCCGAGCGGCGGCCGGCAAGCCGCCGCTGGATGCCGGCCGAGCCGATAGGGGAGGGAACCTTGGGAGAGGGACCGTTATCCGCCGAGACCCAAGGGTCTTCAGACGACCTCGAAGGATGGCCTTCCGGGGCGTCCTTCGAGGCGCGGAGAGAAAGAGACGGGTTCGATTACACCGACGAGCAACGCCGTTCGATCGAGCACGCGGGTGGGCATAGCCTGACCCTTGCGGTGGCCGGCTCCGGTAAAACGCAGATGTTGATCGGGCGGGTCCTGTTCCTGTTGCGAAAGGGGGTTCCCCCACAGCGCATCCGGATACTCGCGTTCAATCGCGCGGCGGCCCGCGAGTTCGAGACACGCCTAGGCAAGGCCTTGCCCGCCTCGGCTCGTGCCCCGAGGGTCTCGACCTTTCACAGTCTGGGCCTGCGATTGACCAGACTGTTCGAGGAGCAGGGTTTGTTGCCGCGCCGGCGCTTGGACGAACGCGAAGGTGTCGAAAAACGCCTCGCCCGCGACGCTGTCGTCGCAGCCTTGCGCGAGCAAGATCGCTCCGATTACCCGAGCCAGGATGAGCTCGACGCATTCGTGGATTTCATCGGTCTGGTCAAGTCGGATGTCTTGTCGACCGACGATGTCTTCACTCGCCACGGGCTGCCCGATCACCTGGATTTCTTCGTGCCGGCCTTTCAGCGCTTCGAGCAGGCCCGAGAACGGGCCGGGCGGCGCTTCTTCGCCGACCTCCTGACCGAACCCGTCTCCGTGATGCGAGCTGAGCCGGGCGCGCTGAGCCTGGTCACCAACAAGCTCGATTGCGTCCTGGTCGACGAATTCCAGGATGTCAGTCGAATCCAGGTCGAGCTTCTGAAACAGCTGATCGGTCAACGCGC
Organism: Thioalkalicoccus limnaeus; assembly: GCF_041197575.1. Lineage (NCBI taxonomy): Bacteria > Pseudomonadati > Pseudomonadota > Gammaproteobacteria > Chromatiales > Chromatiaceae > Thioalkalicoccus > Thioalkalicoccus limnaeus. The sequence goes on from NZ_JBDKXB010000008.1 coordinate 16,457, forward strand.
AACGCTGAACGCGGTCGGGGACGACTCCCAGTGCATCTATGCTTGGCGTGGCTCGCGTCCGGAGTTGATGGGCGATGAGTTCGATCGCCACTTTCCGGGCACGAAACGCTACCGGCTGTCACGAACCTTTCGCTTCGGTCACAGTGTGTCGCTCGCCGCGGGTCAGTTGATCGCGCACAACCAGAAGCGGCTCGATACGCTCTGTGTGTCGGCCCCGACGACACCGAACACCCGTCTCGACGTGATCCGCGCGACCTCGTCCGGCGATCAATCGGCGATCGTCGCGACGATCGAAGACTGGCGGCGCCGCGGTCGCCGGCTCGGCGAGTGCGTCGTGCTGGCCCGGCTGTGGGCGCAGACCATCAGTCTCGAGATGGCCTTGCTGCAGCGCGGGATCCCTTATTCGAAGCCAAAGGTCGATCTGTTCGCGGTGCCGGAGGTCGCCGGGCTGCTCGGTTATCTGCGCCTGGCCGCGGGCCGCTTCAGCGACGAGGCACGGCCGGATGATCTGGTGCGCGCGATGCTTTCGACGCCGACCTTGTGGCTGTCCGCCATCGATCTCGAGCGACTGGTTCAAGCGATCGTCGCCGAGCCGGCGGCGGCTCCGCGCCGGCTCGAGGACTTCGCCGCATCGGTCGACAGACCCCATCAGGCGCTTCGGCTGCGCGGCCGGGCCGCCGCCTGGCGCTTCGCCATCGAACCTGGTTCCAGACATCGGTCAGCCGCCGATTTCCTGCGCCGATATGCGCGAACGACCGATCTGCTCGCGACCTTCGCGCGATCATCGGCGGCCGAGGCCGCCGCCGAAAAGGTGATCGCGTTCACGATCTTGCTCGACTGGGCGGTCCGCACGAAGAGGACGGTCAGCGGGTTCGTCGAGTGGCTCGACCGATTGCGCACGACGCGGGCCGAGCAGGACCCGCAGGCCGATGCCGTGCTGCTGTCCACGATCCACCAGGCCAAGGGTCTCGAATGGCCGTTGGTGATCGTCGCCGGGCTCGAGGACGGGCTCTTTCCGAGCGCCTATGCCGATGACGAGGAGGAACGGCGGTTGGCCTATGTGGCCTTGACCCGTGCGCGCGAGGAGTTGCGCCTGGTCGTCCCGCCGGATGTCGCGTTCGACGCGGTCTGGCAAGACGGTCGGCCGTGCGGGCGCACAGGCGCGGTACCGAATGCGGCGAGTACCTTTGTCTTCGAGGCGCGGTTGCGCGACGCGGTTACCGTCGGCCGTGCGATCACCGCGCGGCTCTCCGGCGCCGATCCGGCCCGTCCCTGGCCGCCAGCGATCAAGACCCCCTTGATCGCGCGCTACCTCGCCGAGGTGGGGTTGAGCGAGGTCGCGCCGCTCGGCGATCAAAGCGACGCCCAGGGTCGCCGTCAGCGGATCGGTTCACCTTCCTCATCGAGATAGACGAGGTTTGCCGCACGTTCCACCTCGGCGGTGTAGGTCAGGGCCGGGCCGCCGCCCATCATGATCGCGACGGCACAGGTTTCCATGACTTCCTCGAGCGTCACGCCGACGGCCTTGCATGCCCGAACATGCAGGATGATGCAGTAATGGCAACGCAACACGATGGCCATGCCGAGGGCCATCAGTTCCTTTTGCTTCTTGGTCAGGACACCGGGCTTCATCGCTTGGCGCATGAAGGCCTGGGTGGCACCCATGGTCGCGGGCTGATATTCCGCCATCAACTCGAGTCCGCGGTGAGCGTGTTCGAGGATCTTCTGCGCGCTATCGGAACCCTTGGGCTTTCGAGTGTCGTCGGTCATGGTGTCGACTACCTAAAAAAGTGAATGATTATTTGTTGATATGCTTACACAGATTCTGTTGCGCCACACGGCAAATCCTCAATGCTCGATATAGCGCAGCGGTTGCTGGTCCCTGAGCCGGCGCCGCTAATTGCGCATAATGTATATTATGTAAAGTCGAGGGCCGTGGTCCGGAGGCGCCTTGTCTGGCCATGCCTGGATATTCGGCTGCGACGAACGACAACCCTGTGATAACATTCGGCGGCTTTAGGGACGATCCCCATCAAAAAACAACGCGATTCTAAGATGTCGAAAGAAGATGTGATTCAGATGGAAGGCACGGTCCTCGAGACGCTGCCCAACACGGTGTTTCGCGTGGAGTTGGAAAACGGCCATGTCGTGACGGCCCACATCTCCGGCAAGATGCGAAAACACTATATTCGAATCCTGACCGGCGATAAGGTGACCGTCGAGCTGACGCCTTATGACCTGACGAAGGGCCGCATCGTCTATCGTGCTCGCTGAGGTCATCCGTTCGGGGCTCAGATCCCTCCGTGGCCCCGTGACGAATCAGGGAACCGGACGAGATGGTCATGGCGCTCGTGCCGCACTAGTGTCGTCTATCCGGCCGACAGGATAGCGCCAGACACCGCCACCAGGGCTAGTTCAGCGCCTTCTCGCCAATCTCCATGGCTAGGTCGTCGTCTTTGACGTAGACGTGGACCGACCCGCCGTGCGCCAAGCCGCCGAACAGCAGTTCATTGGCCAGCGGCTTCTTGATATGCTGTTGGATGACCCGAGCCATCGGTCGAGCCCCCATCTGCCGGTCGTAACCCTTCTCGGCGAGCCAGACGCGCGCCTCGGCATCGAGCGTCAGTGCGACGCGTTTTTCCGCCAACTGCTGCTCCAGTTCGAATACGAACTTGTCAACGACACTGGCGATGATTTCCGGAGTCAGGGAATGGAACTGGACGACGGCATCGAGACGGTTACGGAACTCCGGCGAGAAGTAGCGTTTCAGAGCCTCGAGTCCATCCGTCGAGTGATCCTGCTCCGTGAAACCGATCGAACGCCGACTCGTTTCCTCGGCGCCGGCATTGGTGGTCATAACGAGCACGACGTTACGGAAATCCGCCTTGCGACCGTTATTGTCGGTCAAGGTGCCGTGGTCCATGACCTGCAACAGCAGGTTGAACACATCCGGATGGGCCTTCTCGATCTCGTCGAGCAAGAGCACCGCATGCGGATGCTTGGTCACCTCCTCGGTCAGCAGACCACCCTGGTCGAATCCGACGTAGCCTGGCGGAGCCCCGATCAGGCGCGACACCGTGTGGCGCTCCATGTACTCGGACATGTCGAAACGGATCAGCTCCATGCTCAGGATCCGGGCCAGTTGCCGGGTGACCTCGGTCTTCCCGACGCCGGTGGGACCGGTGAAGAGGAACGAGCCGATCGGCTTTTCTTCGTGGCCGAGGCCGGACCGGCTCATGCGGATCGCCGCGGTCAACGCATCGATGGCGCCATCCTGTCCGAAGACCACCATCTTCAAGTCGCGATCGAGGTTGCGTAGGGCCTCGGTGTCGGACATCGTGACCTTGCGTGGGGGGATCCGCGCGATCTTGGCGACGATCGCCTCGATATCGGCGACATCGATGCGTTTCTTGCGCTTCGCCGGTGGCCGCAACTGCACATTGGCCCCCGCCTCATCGATGACGTCGATGGCCTTGTCTGGCAGATGACGGTCGTTGATGTATTTGGCCGAGAGTTCGGCGGCGGCGCGCAGTGCCGACTGGGTGTAGGTGACCTGGTGATGGTCCTCGAACCGCGACCTCAGGCCCCTGAGGATCGCGACCGTATCCTCGACCGAAGGCTCTTGGATATCGATCTTCTGAAAGCGCCGAGCCAAGGCACGGTCCTTCTCGAAGATCCCACGGTATTCCTGATAGGTCGTCGACCCGATGCAGCGCAATTCGCCAGAGGCGAGAACCGGCTTGATCAGATTCGACGCATCCATGACACCGCCGGAGGCCGCACCGGCACCGATGATCGTGTGTATCTCGTCGATGAACAGCACCGAATTCGGTTGCCGCTTCAGCTGTGCGATGACGGCCTTCAGACGCTTCTCGAAATCACCACGGTATTTGGTACCGGCCACCAATCCACCGAGATCGAGCGCGTAGATCACCGCGTTCATCAGGACCTCGGGCACCGCCTTGTCGACGATCCTCTTGGCCAAGCCTTCGGCAATCGCCGTCTTGCCGACCCCGGCCTCGCCGACCAGCAACGGGTTGTTCTTGCGGCGCCGACACAAGATCTGCATCGTCCGTTCGACTTCGAGTTCGCGTCCGATCAGCGGGTCGATGCGCCCTTGCTTAGCCATCTCGTTGAGATTCGTCGCGAAACTGTCGAGAGGACTGGCTGCTTCCCGTTCATCACCGCCACGGGGCTCCTCCCCTTCCCCGTGCATCTCCTCGTCACGGTTCTCGCCCGGCACCTTCGAGATCCCGTGCGAGATGAAGTTCACGACATCGAGCCGTGTGATGTCTTGCTGATTGAGAAGATACACGGCCTGCGAATCCTGCTCGCTGAACAGGGCCACCAGGACATTGGCCCCAGTGACTTCCTTCTTGCCGGCCGACTGCACGTGGAACACGGCGCGCTGCAAGACGCGCTGGAAGCCCAGTGTCGGCTGAGTCTCGCGTTTATCTCCGGTGGGAATCAACGGCGTCGTCTCGTCGATGAACTGGACGATCTCGCGCCGGAGTCGCTCCGGATCCGCACCACAAGCCCGCAACACCCGTGCTGCCGTGGGGTTATCCAGCAGCGACAGCAGCATGTGTTCGACCGTCATGTACTCGTGATGCTTCTCGCGGGCCTGTTTGTAGGCCTGGTTGAGCGTGAATTCGAGTTCTTTGCTAAGCATTTTGCTGTGACCGTGCTGGTAAAGCTTGAACACCCTGAGGATAACTGTCCGATCTCGGGCGACGTGTTTCCTCAGGCCTCTTCCATGGTGCACATCAATGGATGGTGATGACTCCGCGAATAGTCATTGACCTGCATCACCTTGGTCTCGGCGATTTCCCGCGTGAAGACCCCACAGACGCCTACACCCCTTGTGTGTACATGCAGCATGACCTGTGTCGCTTTCTCCCGACTCATCGCGAAAAAGGTCTCCAGAACCTGAACGACGAACTCCATCGGCGTATAGTCATCGTTCAACAACAAGACCTTGAACATCGGAGGCCGACGTAGCTTCGGCTTGCTTTCCTCGACCGAGACCCCGGAGTCTTGATCTTGATACGGAAGATGATCGCTCATGGTGACCGGTTTGTCGCGATGATTGATTAAAATTCAGCGTCTGCCGAGGGACCCTGCAATCCCTCAATGGTACTGGGTCGAGCGTAATGGCCCGCCGTTACAGCGAGAGACAAGGATCCCGCTTCGGCGTGCCGTCAGGGGCTGCGACTTCGTCATCCCGCACCGCCGGCAAGGCCTGAGCGCAGGATCGGAGCGGCGATCGGGCAGTCGACTCTGTTCATCAGGTAGTGCCACGCATCGCTCCTCCCAAGGGGCGCCGAGACCCGTCGGCGACGCCAATCGGCCCCGGCACGCAGGTTCCCGTCTCGCCGACCTTTTCGCCGGCCCCATTAGGAGTCGCTGTTTGACCAACCAAATCAGATTACTATACTTGCGCGGTAGGGTACGCTCGATCCGCGCCCTACCCCACCGACACCGATAAAGAATACCGGCTATCAAGCGGTCGCTAGTGGAGGAGTCCTGCCAATGATCACGGGTATCGTCAAGTGGTTCAACAACGCCAAGGGTTACGGCTTCGTCAAACCAGATGGGCGCGAGGAGGACGTCTTCGTCCATTTCTCGGCAATCGACATGGAAGGATATAAAACGCTGCGCGAAGGACAGAAGGTGGAATTCGAAGTGACGCAAGGACCTAAGGGCCTGCACGCGGCCAGGGTCCAGCGTCTCTACTGAGCTCGATGGGCCTACGAGATCCATCGACCCCAAACCCTGCTCGCGTGAGCAGGGCTCGGGGATGGGTCCGTCCTGGCTGGGCTACATCTTGGCGATGACGGCGTTGCCAAAGCCCGAACAGCTCAGTTTCGTCGCGCCCTCCATCAGCCGCTCCAAGTCGTAGGTAACGGTCCTTGCGGCGATGGCGCCTTCGACGCCGCGGATCACGAGGTCCGCCGCCTCGGTCCATCCGAGGTGGCGCAGCATCATCTCGGCGGACAGGATCAGCGAACTGGGATTGACCTGGTCGCGGCCGGCATAACGCGGTGCCGTGCCGTGCGTCGCCTCGAACATGGCCACCGTGTCGGAAAGGTTGGCACCGGGCGCCATACCGATCCCACCGACCTGGGCGGCCAGCGCGTCCGAGATGTAATCGCCATTGAGGTTCAAGGTGGCGATCACGTCATAGTCCTTCGGCCGCAGCAGGATCTGCTGTAGGAAGGCATCGGCGATCACATCCTTTATCTGGATCTCGCGACCGGTGCGAGGATTCGCGAATCGGCACCAAGGCCCCCCGTCGATCTCCGTCGCCCCGAATTCCTCGATCGCGAGATCATAGCCCCACTGCTTGAAGGCGCCCTCGGTGAACTTCATGATATTGCCCTTATGCACCAAGGTCACCGATGACCGATCATTGTCGATCGCGTACTGGATCGCCTTGCGCACGAGCCGCTTGGTGCCCTCCTCCGACACCGGTTTGATGCCGACGCCCGATGTCTGCGGGAAACGGATCTTGGTAACGCCCATCTCGCCTTGCAGGAAATCGATGAGGCGCTTGACCTCGGGCGAACCGGCCGGCCACTCGATACCAGCATAGATGTCTTCGGAGTTCTCGCGGAAGATCACCATGTCGGTGTGTTCGGGTTCGCGAAGCGGGCTCGGTGTCCCACGAAAATAGCGGACCGGGCGCAAACAGACGTAGAGGTCCAACTGCTGGCGAAGTGTCACATTCAGGGACCGGATTCCACCACCGACCGGGGTGGTCAGGGGACCCTTGATCGAGACGACGAAGTCCTTGACCGCCGTCAGCGTCTCCTCGGGCAACCAGACATCCTCCCCATACAGACGCGTCGCTTTTTCGCCCGCGTAGATCTCCATCCAGCGAATCTGCCGGTCGCCGCCGTAGGCCTTGGCGACAGCGGCGTCAGTGACCTGACGCATCACCGGGGTGATGTCCACGCCGATCCCGTCACCCTCGATATAAGGGACGATCGGCGCGGCTGGAACCTGCAACGAACCGTCGGCGGCGACCCGAATTCTTTCGCCATTCGCGGGGATCTCGATCTTGTCGTAGTCCATATCTCGTGTGTACCCGATGCTGCGTAAAGACGCTATCCTAACATCGTGCTGCGTCCTTGCGCAGTCCGCCCAGGGCTCCGGCCGCTGCCTCTCCTGCTCGTGAACCGCCATGTCCGACCCACAGATAACTGTCACCGAACCCCGAGTTGGCCCAGAGCGACTGATCGTCGGGCTCTCCGGCGGCGTCGATTCGGCCGTCGCGGCTCGACTGTTGGTCGACGAGGGCCATCAGGTCGAGGGGCTGTTCATGAAGAACTGGGAAGAGGACGACACCGACGGTCACTGCGCCGCTGCCGAGGACCTGGCCGACGCGCGCGCCGTCGCCGAGCATCTAGGGATACCCTTGAGGACCGTCAACTTCGCGACGGAATACTGGGACCGGGTTTTCGAGCGCTTTCTTGCCGAGCACCGTGCCGGGCGGACCCCGAACCCGGATGTCCTGTGCAACAGCGAGATCAAGTTCGAGTCCTTTCTCGACCATGCCCTGACCCTCGGTGCCACCGGTATCGCAACGGGGCACTATGCGCGACGCAGAACGGGCCGAGATGGGCATCATCTGTGTCTCGCCGTTGATTCGGACAAGGATCAGACCTACTTCCTCCACCGTCTGACTCGACGTCAACTGGGTCGCAGCCGTTTCCCTCTCGCCGGTCTGCGCAAGGGAGAAGTGCGCCGAATGGCTCAGCGAATCGGGTTGCGGAATGCCGCGAAGAAGGACAGCACCGGGATCTGTTTTGTTGGCGAGCGACGCTTCCGCGAATTTCTCGAGCGTTTCCTGCCTCGCACTCCCGGGCCGATCGAGACCCCCGACGGAGCAGTCATTGGGGAGCATCGAGGGATCGCCTTTTTCACGATTGGCCAGCGGCAGGGGCTCGGGATCGGGGGAGTCCGCGGATCCCGCGAGGCGCCCTGGTTCGTCGCGCGCAAGGATCCCGCCCGCCAAGCGCTGATCGTCGTGCAGGGGACCGACCACCCCTTGTTGTTCAGCCGCGTGGTCACGGCGACCGATCTGCACTGGATCGCCGGATCGCCACCCGGTGACCCCCCCTACCCTTGCCGGGCCCGCCTGCGTCATCGGCAACCCCTGCAGGATTGCTTGATCCTGGGTTACGATCAGCATCGGTGTCAGGTCCGCTTCGACCGGCCCCAGCGTGCCGTCACGCCGGGACAGGCCATCGTCTTCTACCGTGCCGATGAATGTCTCGGCGGGGCCGTCGTCGACCGGGCCGGAAGCTGAGTGCCGATTGGAAACGGCTCGCATCGCCGAGGCCGGCCCACAGCATCCGGCTTCCTGTGGGGCGTGCAGGCGCCCTCGATCAGGCGCGTCCGAGCTGAAGGGCGTGACGTGCGTTTTGCGAACACACCTCGGAAGGGGCTTGCGCGGTCCCCTCCAGCTAGCGGAGACTGTTTGGATGGCTTACTCTGATTCGGATCGGCTGATTGCGCTGGCTGGTCTTTTCCAGGCGATTCATTGCGTGATGCGGGTAGCTCGTCACGGTACCTTGGATACGTCCGCGGCCGAACCCTGTATTTTCAGTCTCTTTCAGGTCGATGCCGATACCGTTGCCAGCGTCTACGGACCGCCCGGCGCTGTCGGTATCGGTGTTCGTCAGATCATCGACCAGATGGGAGGCAAACCGCAGCGCGACCTCGAGCTGACCCGTTACGCCATTCTGGTGATGAAACTGGAGCAACGCTTGGCGGCGCGACCGGATTTGTTGCGTGCCATCCGTACCGGGATCGATGAGGCGACCGTCAAACTCGATCATCATGCCTTGCTCGACCCCGTCATCCTATCCCATCTTGCTGATATCTATTCTAAAAATATCAGCATCCTAGAGCCGCGGATCCTGGTCAGGGGAGAGCCTTCGCATTTGAACAATCCCGACAATCAAAACCGCATCCGAGCCTTCCTGCTAGCCGCGGTGCGCAGCGCGATGCTGTGGCGCCAGGCCGGTGGCAACCGCTGGCGCATCCTGTTCGGGCGCGCGCGATTGTTCGAGGCTGCGCGCGCTTACTTAGACAGCCGCACGGTCACCTAGCCGGTTACGTCTGGATCGAAGAGGCGTGGTGACAAATACCGACCCGGCACGCAACGACCCGGTCCGCGTGTCGGTCTCTGTGTTGCTCGGCCGATGACTCGCCCCTCTTCGTGAAGGATTTTATGTTCGTCCTTTCGGTCAAAGATGTTGTCGTCGACGAGGAAGAAGTCATGAAACGCTGTTCCGACTATGCCTTTTCCGTGTGGCCGCTTTTCGTCGTAGCCTTCATCACCAGCGTGGTGACCTTCGTCACCTGGTTGACGCTATCGCTATCCGCGTTTGGTTTGGCCGAACAGATCGGCGTCAGTGCCTTTGTTTTCGTGGCCGTTGGCGGGACCCTGCTGCACTACGTGCTCGGTTGCATGCGGCGGCACCGGCTAGCGAGCCAAACCCGATCCTAGATGGCCGCGGAGGCACCCGAGTTCGGCCGAACGAAGGTGACCTGGTCACGCAGATAGACGGGCACGGCGGCCTCGGGTCGCACCTGCGCCCCCTCGGCGAACAGCGCGCTGGCCAGATCGGCGACGTCCTGTGCTTCGCAGGGCCGATTGGGCATGATCGCCTCCAGCCACGCGGCGGCGTGTTCGCTGAGGGTCGCGCCGTGAACCGACCATCCGGAACCGACCCCGAACCATCGCCCGGTTGCGGGGAGCGAAACCTCCCCGGGGTTCGCTACGGCCTCGTCTCCTTCCAAACGCGCGAACCCTTGGGGGTCGATGCGGTATCGCCCCCAATAGACTTGCCCCATGCGCGCATCGAGAGCCACGAGGCTGAACCGGACCCGATCGGTTCGATAGGCACCTTGGGCCAAGGCCGCCAACGTGGAGACGGGAACGACCGGAAGTTCGGCGCCAAAGGCGGCCCCTTGCACCACGGCCGCGGCGATCCGTACACCGGTGAAGGAACCAGGACCACGACCGAAGGCCAGGGCATCGAGTTCTCGCAGTCGCAGGCCGGCCTCGGCGAGCAAGCCGTCGGCCATCGCGAGTACGAGCTCACCATGGCGTCGCGGGGCCAACTCGATGCGCTGGCGCGTCTCGCTGCCAATGCGGAGTGCGACGGAACAAGCTTCCCCCGAGGTTTCGAACGCCAACAGCTTCATCGTGAGCAGGCCCTCTCTGCTATGGTCTTGGATCGATCATGAGGCTTCCTCTCACGGGATCTCACAACCTGTCGGCTGCGTCGCCGAAAAAGGCGCGAATCCGGTCGAGATCCCGCGTACGGGTCATCGGCGGCAGGCTCGCGACGAAGATGCGGCCGTAGGAGCGAGTCACCAGACGCGGGTCACAGATGACCAGGAGCCCACGATCCGTGATATCGCGAATCAGCCGTCCTGCCCCCTGTTTCAGCGTGATCACCGCCTGCGGCAACTGCAATTCTCGGAAGGGGTTGCCACCCCTGCGGCGCAATGACTCGATGCGCGCCGCGAGCACCGGATCTCCGGGGGCGGCGAACGGGAGCCTGTCGATGATCACGCAGGACAGGGCCTCGCCGCGGACATCAACCCCTTCCCAGAAGCTGGCACTGCCGAGCAGGACAGCATTGCCCAAGGCGCGAAAACGCGCCACCAATTCGGCGCGCGGCGCACTACCTTGCATCAGAACGGGAAACGGCAGGCGGGATTCGAGCTCATTGGCGGCTTCGCGCAAGGCCCGGTGACTGGTGAATAGGATAAAGGCCCGGCCGCGACTGAACGACAGGAGTCGGACCGCGAGGTCGACGACCGCCCCCGTGTAAGACGGTGCAGCCGGATCCGGCAGACCATCCGGTACGTACCAGAGGGCCTGGCGCGGGTAATCGAAAGGGCTGTTCCAACGCGCCGTGCGGGCCTCGGGGATACCCAGGCGGCGCTGAAAATGGCCGAAGTCGTCACCGACCGCGAGGGTCGCCGACGTGAATATCCAAGCGATCCGACGGCGTGCGAATTGCGCCTGAAAGAGGGAGGCGACCTCCATCGGGGTTTGGTGCAAACGCCAACCACGAGTCGTGGTTTCGAACCAGCGGATGTTTTCGTCCCCGCCAAGGGTGATCTCTGACAGCCGCTCCAGGATCTCGGCGACCCGGGCTCGATCATGGTCGAGGGCCTTATCCCGGCCAGCGAGGGCCTCGAGCAGGACGGACAGCGACGCCAGTTGCTCCTTAAGCCCTGTCAGCGTCGCAACAGCCGACGCATCCGCGTGGATTTCCGACCAGGGACCACGCCGCTCCGAATCGCCGAGGGCCAGGCGCATGGCCTGCACAGCTTCGCGCAAGGCCGCGATCTCGTCGAGCAACGCGGGCAGATCGCCGGCGCCGCGGCGGTAATCCCGCTCGATATCACGGGCCAGATCCGAGATCTGCCGGGCGCTGACGGATGAACCGAAGAAGGCGCTGGCGATCTCGGGCAGTTGATGGGCCTCATCGATGATGAAACAGTCGGCACCAGGGAGGATCTCGCCGAACCCCTCGTCGCGCAGGGACAGATCTGCGCACAGCAGGTGGTGGTTGATGACGACGAGGTCGGCTTGCTGGGCACGCCGCCGCGCCTCGACCAGATAACAGTCCGACCATTGTGGACAGCCCTGGCCGAGACAGGTATCGCGGGTCGAGGTGACCAATGGCCATACCGCGGCCTCCTCTGGAATCGGCAACTCGGCAATGTCGCCACGTCGAGTCACGGCCGCCCAGTCACGGACCTGGTCCCAGTGGGTCCGGAGCGCAGGATCGAGCAACAGGGCATCCTGTGCCAGCGCGGTGAAACGATAGCGGCACAGGTAGTTCGCGCGGCCCTTGAGCAGGGCGACAGCGAGGGGTCGCCGAAGCAAGGACCGGATACGCGGCAGGTCTTGATGAAAGAGCTGGTCTTGCAGGTTGCGCGTGTGAGTCGAGATCAATACCTTGCGACCGGACAACAGTGCCGGGACCAGATAGGCGAAGGTCTTTCCGGTACCGGTGCCCGCCTCGCAGATCAGGATCCCACCGTCGGCGATGGTCTCGGCGACGGCCGTCGCCATCGCCAACTGTTGGGGCCGGTGGCCGAAGCCGTCGATTCGACTCCCAAGCAGGCCGTCGGAGCCGAAAAAACCATTGAGTTCATCCTCCATGATCGATCACTCGATGGTGATGGTCTGGGCCGTGCGAGCACGGGGAGCAGGTCATCCTGGCCTGATGTCACGCATCAGCCACCCCGCGCCCGGCGCTCGGCCTCGGCCGCACCTTCGGCATCGCCGGCCGTCCGCCGTGCCACGCCTATCATCGCCCAATTGTCCTGCTGCAACTGCGGTTGGTCGCCAGCCAGCGTATTCGAACGCGCCGCCAGATTACCGGCCTGGCTGACCAAACCCTGCTCGAGACGGACCCTCGCGAGGCGATTCCACAAGTAGGCCGACTGCGGGGCGATCCGCAGCGCTCGCTCCAGCGAAGCCGCGGCACCAGCATAATCACCGGCCTGGCGCTGACTCTCTGCTTGGCGCCGGAGCGAATCGGCCGCCGCCGGAAGACCGGTCCCTGCGGCCAAATCGGACCCTTGGGGCGCGGCCATCGCAAGGGACGGCCCTTCGGTGGCGGCGCGATCCGATGATGTCCGGTCCGGCACGGTCGGAGCCTCCGGGGCCGGCCCTTCGGCGGTCGGGCTCGGCGGATGGTAGGCGAAGGTCTCAACGGGTTGGGCTGGCGGCGCGGCCGGAGCCGGAGGCACTGCAGCACCCGGCGCTGGCCCCGTTGGCGCGCTGACGATCGGCGCTGGCGGGCCGGTCCGTGTCGGGGCCGCACAGGCCGCCAACCCAATGACGATCACACAAACGATCAGGCTACGGAGCATGATTCAACCTCAAAAACCAGGGAGGAAGAAGTTATCGCCGCGGTCGGCCCGACGCGAGGATCGCGTCGCCGCCGAACCATCATCGGCTGCTGACGGTGGCGATTCGGCCACCGCAGCCGTTTCATCGTCCGGCCCACCCTGGGGTCGGTGGCGCCCGCAGGACATCCTGGTGCTACCCTGTTTGAACGGGACCATCATCGTACGGCCGCACACGACCTGCACCAACTGAATGCCCTCCGGAGCAAAATCCGGCAAGGGCTCGTTGTCGATCCGCGTCATGACGTCGCCCCACAGCACGAGGGCACCGCTGCCACCGGTGTAACCGGCCGGTTGGTTATCGTCCCGGCCAACCCAGACTACGGCGACCTTGTCACCACTGAAGCCGGCGAACCAACTATCGCGCAGGCCATCGGTCGTGCCCGTCTTGCCTGCCATCGTCAAGCCGGCGGGCAGACGCTGCGACAGCGAACGGGCCGTCCCCTGCTCGATGACCTTGCGCATCGCCCAAGTCGTCAGGTAAACCGCTTGCGGATCGGCCACCGCCTCGACCGCGAGCGGATAACGATTCAAAGGGCGCCCCTCGGCATCAACGACCTCGCGAATCGCCCGCAGCGGGGAGCGAAAGCCGCCGTTCGCCAGCGTATGGTAAGCCTGAGCCACCTCGAGCGGCGTCAGCGAAACGGATCCCAGGAGCACCGCTGGCACCACGGGAAAACTTCGAGCCACACCGAGGTTCGCGAGGGTCCGCGCGACCTCGCGCACACCCAGGTCGAGGCCGAGATTCACGGTGGCCAGGTTCAACGACCGCGCCAATGCGTCATAAAGCTCGACCGATCCGTAGACCTTGCGGTCGAAATTCTTTGGTTCCCACCGTTTGCCGTCCCCGGCGATCAGGCTCACCGGCCGATCGGACAGCGTCGACACCAGCGTGTAGCGCTCCGGTCGCGACAGGGCATCGAGATAGATCGCGGGCTTGACCAAAGACCCGATCGGACGCACCGCGTCCAAGGCCCGATTGAAACCCGCGAAGGACGGATCGCGACCTCCCACCATCGCCAAGACCTCGGCCTGAAAAACGGAGGTCACGACGGCCGCGGTCTCGAGCGTGCCGACCGGGAAGCTGCGTCCGCGATCGAGCGCCGGCATGCGTTCCCGGGTCGCGGACTCGAGCTCCGATTGGATCACCGGGTCCAGCGTCGTGAAGATGTTGAGACCCTCGGAGCGCAGATCCTCGTCGCGATAATCGCGTTGCAGTTGCCGGCGCACCAATTGCAGAAAGGCGGGATAATCGCCCGTTGGCCGCCCTCCCCCTTCGCGCAGCCCGAGCGTGGCCTGTTTGGCCTGATCGGCCTCGGCCCGGCTGATCACCCCGTACTCGGCCATCAACTCGATCACGAGGTTGCGTCGTTGCAGCGCCCGCTCGGGGAAGCGGCGCGGATCGTATCGGGACGGCCCCTGGATCAGTCCGACCAGCATGGCCGTCTCGGGGATACCTAGTTCGTCGAGTGAACTGTTGAAATAGAAGCGAGCCGCCAGACCGAACCCATGGATCGCACGGCTGCGATCCTGCCCCAAGAAAATCTCGTTGACGTATGCCTCGAGGATCTCGTCCTTGCTGTAGCGGCGTTCGAGCAATACCGCCATGTAGGCCTCTTTGAGCTTGCGCTCGAGGGTTCGGTCCTGGGTCAGGTAGAAATTCTTCACGAGTTGCTGGGTCAGGGTGCTGGCACCCTCGACGACCCCGCCGGCCTGAACGTTTCGCACGGCGGCGCGGATGATCGCCCGCAGGTCGAGCCCAAAATGCTCGTAAAAGCCGCGGTCCTCGACCACGAGCAGCGTTTGAACCAGCAGATCCGGCAAGTCCGCCCGCCGGACCAGGTTCCGATCCTCATTGTGCGTCGGGTAGATACTGGCGATCAGGGCCGCGTCGAGACGCGCCAAGGCGACATCCCGGCCATCGCCGGCATCGGCCAGTCGACTGATCTTTCCGTCGGCAAATCGAACGCTCAGGTAACGGTCTGCCTCCGCGCCATCCCAGAACCGGAAAGGACGGGTTCGGACCAGAATGCGGTCGTCACGCATCGCATAGGTCCCGGGGCGCTCGGGGGCCGCCACCGGACGGTAATGCAAACGATCCAGTTCAGCCCGGAGTTGCTCGGCCGTCAAGGGGCGCCCGACATAGAGCTCGAGCGGCTGCGCCCAGACGCGTGCCGGCAAGGCCCAGCGCTGCCCTTCGAACTTGTCGCGGACCAGGCTGTCCAGGTGAAGTCCGTAGACGGCCAGCGCGGCTCCGAGTCCAACGACGACCAGGAGCAACCAGCTCAGCAGCAAGGAACCGACGCGAAAGGGCCGCCGCCGGTTGCGCTTGGCCGTGGTGCGTGTCCGCCGCTTGGCACGGCTTGCCGGTTTTCTGGCCTTAGCCATCGTTCACCGTCCCGGCCTTGGGATCGACCCCAGCGTTTGCCGAATCACAACACACAACAGACATAGATGTTCCAAAACCCCGATCGATTCTCGTCCCGCCTATGGTCCCACCTGCCCGCCTGGACCACAACAACCGCGGGTCCGTTGAACGCGTCGAAACACGTCGATCAGGGATGGGATGCGGAGGCCAGCCTCTCCGCGGTACGGAGAGAAAACCTCGGTTGATCAGCTCCTTCGTAGACAGCCAGTGTCAGCTCTTGATGCCGACGCCACGCCGCAGCAGATAGAGACAGATGGCCGTCAATACCAGGATGAAACCGACGATGATGGCAAAGGCGGTGGCCAAGTCAATATCGCTGACGCCGAGTAAGCCATAACGAAAGGCGTTGATCATGTAAAGGATCGGGTTGACCAACGATACCGATTGCCAGAAGCTCGGTAGCAGTTCGATCGAGTAGAAGACGCCGCCGAGGTAGGTCAAAGGCGTCAGCACGAAGGTCGGCACGACGGAGATATCATCGAAACTGTTGGCGAAGATCGCATTGATGAACCCACCTAGCGAGAACAGGACGGCCGTCAGCACGAATACGAGGAAGGTGAGCGCGAGGTTGTGTACCCGCAGATCCGTAAACAGCAGGGCGACCAGAATCACCGCCCCACCGACGAGCAGTCCGCGCGCGACGCCTCCGGCGACGTAACCGGCGAGAATGACCCAGTTCGGTGTCGGCGAGACCAAGAGTTCCTCGATATAACGGGAAAACTTGCTACTGTAAAAAGACGAAACCACGTTGGCATAGCTGTTCGTGATGACGGCCATCAGCACCAGCCCAGGTACGATGAAGTCCAGATAGTCGTAGCCGCCCATCGGCCCGATCCGCTCCCCGATGAGCCGGCCGAAGATGACGAAATAGAGCCCTGTCGTGATCACCGACGGCAGTACTGTCTGGACCCAGATGCGCGAAAAGCGCAAGACTTCCTTGACCAGGATGGTCGTCAATGTCACCCGATAGCGGGTCCAGCGGTTCATGAAGACCCGGGGCCCGCGTGACGGGCCTCGACCATGTCGAGAAACAGGCGCTCGAGGCGATTCTGCTTATTGCGCAGACTGATCACCTCTATCCCGTGGCGCGACAGGGCCTCGAACAACCCGTTGATCGTGTGTTCACGCGACACCTCGACCTCGAGCGTCCCATCATCGATGTGTTCGAAGACGAAACCGCCAAGCTGCGGAAGCTCGGCGAGGCGCCCTTTGATGTTCAGCACGAAGGTCTCGGTCCGCAGTCGATTGAGCATTGCGCCCATCTCGGCTTCATCCGTGACCTGACCATGGTTGATGATCGCAATGTTGCGGCACAGGCTCTCCGCCTCCTCGAGGTAGTGCGTGGTCAGGATGATCGTGGTCCCCTCTCGGTTGAGTTGCCTGAGAAAACCCCACATCGAACGGCGGATTTCGATATCGACCCCGGCGGTCGGTTCGTCGAGGATCAAGAGACGCGGCCGATGAACCAGTGCCCGGGCGATCATCAGCCGCCGTTTCATGCCGCCGGACAGGCGGCGCATCTCGGTGTCGCGTCGATCCCAAAGATCGAGTTGGCGCAGATACCGTTCGGCATGCTGCCGTGCCTCGCGGCGCGAGATGCCATAGTAGCCGGCCTGATTCAACACCACCTCGATGACCGGCAGAAACAGGTTGAAATTGAACTCCTGCGGCACCAGTCCGAGACAGGCCTTGACGGCCTCCGGATCCCGATCCAGATCGTGACCGAAGACCTCGACAGTCCCCGCGGTCTTGTTCACCAGCGAGGTCACGATGCCGATCAAGGTCGATTTGCCGGCACCGTTCGGGCCCAGCAACGCAAAAAAATCGCCCTCCTCGACCGTCAGATCGACCCCTTTCAGGGCCTCCAAGCCACCAGGGTAGACCTTCGTCAAGCGGCGGACAGCAAGCGCGGACATGGTCGTAAGGAACCTGTTGCGAGGCCAATCGCTCGCGGTGTGCTCAGAAGGCCGGGCCAAGGCCCGGCGCGGCCCGCGACAACCACAACACCGCGGCTTCCTCCTCGCGGCCGAGCTGGCCGGCACGCATCGCGACGACGCCATGATCGACACGCCAAGTGTGCGTGGCCGCTTCGCCATCGTCGCGCGCGGAGTCGGAGCCCTGCGGTGCGCCGATTCGTCGATGGAACGAGCGGACAAGGCGTTCGTGGTAGTTGCGTCGATAGTTGACCTTGACCGCATTGAGGCGGTCGCGATCGAAGAACAGGGTCAGACGATCAGCAGGAATCCCGTTGAAGGTGCCGATCCGCGCCGCGCACACGCGATTGCCTAACGGGTTGGCCAAGGCACCACAGTCGAGATCCAGGTCTGGATAGAGCCCGCGTAAGGCTTCCTCGGTGAGCTCCGGGTGCAACCGCTCCAGGGCCAGATTCAACTCGACACGGCCAAGCAGGGACAAGAGCACGGTGTCGGTCCGCCACTGGCCATCCTCGGTGAACACCAGCCAGAAAAACGGCCCGATCACGATCACGAGGAGCAGAAGCTTTTTGTACAGCGGATGGATTCGGTATCTCATACCCCAGCCATTCTAAGGGGACGCCAAAGGGTTGGCCATCGTCGATCGGAATCCACGCTGGTCTCCACCGGTCCCCTCCCGGAGAAAGCGCCTCGGAACAGAGACTTGGTATCCCTCGTTCGATGGGCCTGTGCGCAGCGGAGATGCCGTTTCGCATCAGGGTTTCCGCAGACAAAGGCGGGTCGCGATACGTGCAGAGACCTCAGGGTGGTGCCCGGGGCGGGACTCGAACCCGCATGGCCGAGGCCGAGGGATTTTAAGTCCCTTGCGTATACCAGTTTCGCCACCCGGGCTCAGCAGGACACTCATGCTAGGCTTGAGACGGAAGGCCGATCGGAAGGACCAGTGCTTGGTCTAGACACTCGCTGACAAGGCGATGGCCTGTAGAAAGGTGTGGAGGCTGAGCCCGGAATCGAACCGAGGTACACGGCTTTGCAGGCCGCTGCATAACCACTCTGCCACTCAGCCTTGAGGCGACCGATTATAGCAGTCGAAACGACTTTGTCACGTGCATGAAGCAGCGCAGAGGGATCCGGCGCCGGCGGCCTCAACGAGACGGCCAGCGCCTAGCGACCTCGTTACTGGGCCGGCCCCCAGCGGCCAGCCCGGCGCGGACCTGACCACTGCTCGAACATCTCACGCTGCTCCGGTGTCAGCACCTCGGCGATCCGCTCACGGGTCGCCGCCCGTTGCGCCAGCCGCTCGGCTTGCGCCTCCTCCAGGATGGACCCGACCTCGTGCTTCTGATCCTCGGATAGGTTCAACCGAAACGCGATCCGATCCAGCCTCACCGCGGCCATTTGTTGGGGATCCATTGACCGATCCATCCATCGCCCCCGCTTGGGAGGCCCATAATAACAGTCACCGGCACCCATTTGCGGTCCGGGTCCCCAGCCAGCCGGCTGAGCCAGCGTCGCGGCACTCATGACCAGACCGAGGGTCAGCGCCACCAGGGCGTATCGCATCGTTGACGTCATTTCATCTACTCCTGCGGTTAGTGGGCGCCATATCGCCCGACGATTTCAGCATAGGGCGCCATCGTGCAGATCCGGTGGAGCAACAGCGCAAGAACGGTGGAAGCCGTCTGATCGCGGTTCTCGCATGCGGCCGGGGTCGCCGTTGCGTCGGGCACACAGCGACGATCAGCGGTCGCCGGCCGAGATCGTTCATTGCTATTACAAATTGTCACTATTGTTTTCATGGTCGATTGGTATAATGCGCGCTTTTCGGTCGCGCCGAGGATCCTCGGCGCCAGGTTTACAAGACAAGGAACAGCGATGACTAACAAGCCCGACATCGACCCGCGCGAGACACAGGAGTGGCTCGACGCGCTGGAGGCCGTGCTGGAGCACGAAGGTGTGGAACGCGCGCATTACCTGCTCGAGCAACTGATCGACAAGGCCCGGCGTTCCGGCGCCTATCTGCCCTACCGCGCAAATACCGCCTACCTGAACACCATCCCGGTTCAACATCAACCGCACCTGCCCGGTGACCGCGCGATGGAGCGTCGGATCCGCTCCATCGTGCGATGGAACGCGATGGCGATGGTGGTGCAGGCCAACCGACTCTCGACCGAGCTCGGCGGACACATCGCGAGCTTCGCCTCGGTCGCTACCCTGTTCGATGTCGGTTACAACCATTTTTTTCGCGCTCGTTCCAAAGACCACGGCGGGGATCTCGTCTTCATCCAAGGGCATTCGGCTCCCGGGATTTACGCCCGGGCCTTTATCGAAGGTCGATTAAGCGAGGAGCAGCTGTACCATTTTCGTCAGGAGGTCGAGGGCCAGGGTCTATCGTCCTATCCGCATCCCTGGCTGATGCCTGATTTCTGGCAGTTTCCGACCGTCTCCATGGGCTTGGGGCCATTGATGGCCATCTATCAGGCCCGCTTCATGCGCTATCTGCAGGACCGTGGCCTCGTCAACACCCAGGACCGAAAGGTCTGGGCCTTCCTCGGCGACGGCGAGATGGACGAACCGGAGTCGCTCGGCGCGATTTCGCTGGCCGCGCGCGAACGGCTCGATAACCTGATCTTCGTCGTCAACTGCAACTTGCAGCGCCTCGATGGCCCGGTTCGTGGCAACGGAAAGATCATCCAAGAATTGGAAGCCGTCTTTCGCGGTGCCGGCTGGAACGTGATCAAGGTCGTCTGGGGCAGCTATTGGGACCCGCTGCTGGCCCGCGACAAGCAGGGCTTGCTGTTGAAACGCATGGAAGAGTGCGTCGACGGCGACTATCAGACCTACAAGGCCCGCGGCGGTCGCTACACGCGCGAACATTTCTTCGGCAAGTATCCCGAACTGGCCGACATGGTCGCCAACATGAGCGACGAGGACATCTGGCGCCTGAATCGCGGTGGGCATGACCCGGTCAAGATCTTTGCCGCTTATGCCGCCGCGACGGCTCACCGCGGTCAACCGACGGTGATCCTGGCGAAGACCGTCAAGGGTTACGGCATGGGCGTCGCTGGCGAGGGCATGAACATCACCCACTCCCAGAAGAAGATGGGCGAGGCAGCGCTGAAGGCCTTTCGCGACCGTTTCAACATCCCGATCTCCGACGATCAGATCGCCGCGGCCCCTTTCTACAAGCCACCGGTCGATAGCCCCGAGAGCCGCTACCTGCACGAACGCCGGGCGGCGCTTGGTGGGTATCTGCCGGCCCGCTGCGACGAGGCGCCACCCTTGACCATTCCCGGCCTCGAGATCTTCGCACCTCTGCTCGAAGGGGGCGGTGACAAGGAGATGTCGACGACGATGGCGCTGGTCCGGCTGCTGACGCTGATCCTGCGCGATAAGACGATCGGGCCGCTGGTGGTGCCAATCGTCCCGGATGAGGCACGCACCTTCGGCATGGAGGGCTTGTTTCGCCAGCTCGGCATCTATTCGTCGGTCGGCCAGCTCTATGAGCCGGTCGATTCCGACCAGCTCATGTACTACCGGGAGGACAAGAAGGGCCAGATCCTTCAGGAGGGCATCAACGAGGCCGGCGCGATCTCGTCCTGGATCGCGGCGGCCACCGCTTACGCGAATCACGGCCAGGCGATGATCCCCTTCTATGTTTACTATTCGATGTTCGGCTTCCAGCGCGTCGGCGATCTGATCTGGGCGGCCGGCGACATGCGCGCGCGTGGCTTCCTGATCGGCGGCACGGCCGGGCGCACGACCCTCGCCGGCGAAGGCCTGCAACACCAGGACGGCCACAGCCACATCGTCGCCGCCACCATCCCCAACTGCCGTGCCTACGACCCGGCCTTCGCCTACGAACTGGCCGTGATCGTACAGGATGGCCTGCGGCGCATGTATCAGGACAAGGAGAGTTGCTTCTACTACATCACGACGATGAACGAGAACTATGCCCAGCCTGCGATGCCGGAAGGCATCGTGGCCGGCATCCTGCAGGGGATGTATCGACTGCGTACCGGTGCCGAGGGGGCAACCCGCGTGCAACTGCTTGGTTCCGGGGCGAT
This sequence comes from Thioalkalicoccus limnaeus, assembly GCF_041197575.1. Lineage (NCBI taxonomy): Bacteria > Pseudomonadati > Pseudomonadota > Gammaproteobacteria > Chromatiales > Chromatiaceae > Thioalkalicoccus > Thioalkalicoccus limnaeus. Next base: position 37,840 of record NZ_JBDKXB010000008.1, read on the forward strand.
CCTGCGCGAGGCCTTGGCGGCCGCGGAGTTACTGGAAAGGGATTTCGAGGTCGCCGCCGACGTCTGGAGCGTCACCAGCTTCAACGAACTGCGTCGCGAGGGGCTCGATGTAGAGCGCTGGAATCGGCTGCATCCGGATGAGCCGCCACGTGCGAGCTTCGTCGAGACCCAGCTTGCCGACACCGCGGGGCCCATCATTGCCGCGAGCGATTACCAACGGACCTACGCCGATCAGATTCGGCCCTTCGTCCCGCGTCGCTATTGCGTGCTCGGAACCGACGGTTTCGGCCGCAGCGACTTGCGGCGCCAACTGCGGCGCTTCTTCGAAGTCGACCGCCATTACATCGTGTTGACCGCGCTGAAGGCCCTGGCCGATGACGGACAGGTGCCGATCAGCACCGTGACCGCCGCACTCGACAAATACCGCATCGACCCGGAGAAACCCAATCCGGCAACGGTGTGATCGACCACGACGACAGATTCAGTGGCGAAGGAGGACCCCTTGGCAACCCTAGAAGAGATTCGACTCCCCGATATCGGGGATTTTTCGGCCGTACCCGTCATCGAGATCCTGGTGGCCCCAGGGGATCGCGTCGAGCCTGAGCAGTCCCTTTTGACGCTCGAGAGCGACAAGGCGACGATGGAGATCCCATCGCCTGCCGGCGGCTTGGTGCGGGAGTTGATGGTCAAGATCGGCGACGAGATCAGTGCCGGTGATCTGCTGCTCAGGCTCGAAACCGAGGGCGCGACGGACGGCACCGTGTCCGAGACCGAGCCCGAGCCCGAGCCCGAGCCCGAGTCGGACAGCGCGGTGGCGGCAGCAGCCGGGCCGCCCACGGAGACCGGCGACGCGGCTCCCGCCGCGGCGGTCTCATCGAAACCGGCCCCTGGCGACACGACGCGGCGACCGGCGCCCGTCCTGCCGCGGCCGGCCGATATGGCGGCGATCGCCCGCGGCCGCAAGCCTCATGCGAGTCCGACCGTGCGTCGCTTCGCGCGCGAATTGGGGGTCGACCTTGGCCTGATCAAAGGCACCGGAGCCAAGGGACGCATCCTCAAGGAGGACGTCCAGTCGTTCGTCAAAGACGCGCTGCAAAGAGGAACGCCCGGTACCACCGGCGGCCTGCCGTTTCAACTTCCCGCCGTACCGGCGGTCGACTTCAGCCGTTTCGGCCCGATCGAAGAGGTGCCGCTGCCACGCATCAAGCGCATCAGCGGGAGCCACCTGCATCGGGCTTGGCTTACGGTTCCGGCGGTGACGCAGTTCGACGAGGCCGACATCACCGAGCTCGAGGCCTTCCGCCGCAGCCACGCGAAGGAGCCTGCCGGCGATCGGCCCAAGCTGACGCTACTGCCCTTCCTGCTCAAGGCCGTAGCCGCCGCGCTGGTCGCCCACCCGCCGTTGAAGGCCTCGCTGACGGCCGACGGCGAGCGCCTGGTCCTGAAGCACTACACCCACATCGGCATCGCCGTCGACACGGCGGAGGGATTGCTGGTCCCGGTGATTCGCGATGTCGATCGCAAGGGGTTGCTCGATCTCGCTGGCGAGGTCGCCGACCTCAGCGCGAAAGCCCGCGCCGGCAAGCTGCTTCCGGGAGATATGCAGGGTGGGTGCTTCACGATCTCGAGCCTGGGCGGAATCGGTGGCACCGCCTTTACCCCGATCGTGAACCATCCAGAGGTCGCGATCCTCGGCGTTTCGCGGGCTGCGACGCGTCCGGTGTGGGACGGTGAGGCCTTCATCCCGCGCCAGATGCTGCCGCTCTCGCTCGCCTACGATCACCGCGTCGTCGACGGCGCCGACGGAGCGCGATTCACGCGCTATGTCGCCGACATGCTGGCCGATATCCGCCGGCTATTGCTCTAGCCACCGCAAGGACGTATCGGCATCACCAAGGACGGTACTGAAGTCCCGGAATCTGATCTCGGTCGAAGACTTGCGGGAGGCGCGCGACCAGGTCATCCATCTCGGCAAAGGACATGTGGCGACCGTACGAGGCCTTGGCCTCGTCGATCGGTAGTTCGATCCAAAAGGTACCCGCGCCGGGTTCGCATAGGATCTGAAGGATATTCTCCCGGGCATCGATGATCCCGAGATAATCGTCCTCGGATTGCAACCGCGGCAAGAGTTGCTCGCGGATCGCCCGGGCGCTCATCTCGACGGGACTGGCCGAGGAGAGCACCTCCTGGGAGCGGGAGAAATAATAAAAGACGCGATAATGCATGGACCGACCTGGTACCTTCGTCTCGCTGATGGCCGGGACGAGGAGTTGTGAGGTTCTGAAATCGCCGAGGTCGCGCACGGAACGAACCGCCGCGACGACCCCGGTCGGGTCGAGAACCCCTCATTCGGGGACCAGCGAACAGGACCCGGCCCCAGACCCGCCTTTCTACCCCAAACGAACCTCGCTCGGCAAATCTTCGTGGAAGGCCGTGTTTTGGCGCTCGGTCTCGGGGGGCAGGTTCGGGGTGGCGACAGACAGCGGGTCCATGAGGTCCGGCGCCCTGCCCGACTCACGGAGCGAGGCCCTGAAGGCTCGCAGGTGCCCGGACCCAAGAGAAGGCCGATCAGTACTTGACGGAACAACCGTAAGGTCGCGTGACCGGCTGGGTCACAGGCCGTTCTGCGGCCAGATCGGCCATCGCGAGTCGCACGAAGTTCTCGGCCCCGGCAACGTCGGCATGATCCGACGTGGGCCGGTCATCGATGGCCCCCTGATAGACCAGAATCCCATCGGCATCGATGATGAACATGTGCGGCGTCGTGCGGGCATTGTAGGCCCGCCCGATCGTTCCCGCCTCATCCAATAGGACGGCCGCCGGGGCCGCGTCTCGCGACTGGGTCAGGGCGTCCGCCTCCGCTGGGCTGACATGCCCTTGCTGCCCAGGCGCCGACGAGATCACCGACAACCAGATGTAGCCGGCTTCGGCCGCCTCGCGTTGCAGGGCCTGCATATTGCCGGTCTGATAGTGCTTGACGACGAACGGACAATCGTGATTGGTCCACTCCAGTATGACCGGCTTGCCCCGTAGATCGGCGAGACTCCAGGACTGGCCGGTGGAATCGAGCCCTTCGAAGTCCGGGGCCGGCTGGCCCACCTGGGGCCCGGCCAGTGCGGTTCCGGCGATCAGGGCGATCGCCAGCAGGCTGCTGCGAATACCGAGCGTCTTCAGCGAGGGTCGGTCGAAGCGGTTACGAGGCATCGTGATTCTCCTTCGGTTGGGATGAAACGGGGGTCAGTTCCGCGACGGTGTCGCGCACAAGGTTCTCGGTCAGGATCTGCGGCAGAACGCGCGGCTCGCCGCCGGGCGGATAGAAGACGTAGAGCGGCACCCCGTTGCGACCATATCGAGCCAGATAGGCCGTGATCGCGGGATCCTGATTGGTCCAATCCCCCTTCAGATACAGTACATTTTGATCCGCGAACAAGCCGGTGATGGCCGAACGATCCAGCGCCACCTGCTCGTTGACGAGGCAGGTGATGCACCAGGCAGCCGTCATGTTGACGAACACCGGCCGACCATCGGCCCGCGCCTGTGCGAGCCGTTCCTCCGAGAACGCGGCCGTGTCGACAGGGCCGCCATCGCGCGCGGCCGCCGCCGGTGTCGCCATCGACGGGCCGTTGCCGCCGGTCGCGACGCCGAGATAGAGCGCCAAACCGACCGCGGCGACACCCATGACGGCGCCGGCTGAACGCCAGCGTCCCGGTGTGTTGCGGGTCCGTTCCCAGAGCCACAGGGCGAAGGCCAACAAGAGCATCCCGGACAAGACCGCGGCGACGCCGCCCGGCCCCGTCTGGTGACTCAAGACCCAGACCAGCCAGATCGCAGCGCCGAACAGCGGAAAGGCCAACAATTGCTTCAGCGTCTCCATCCAGGCGCCCGGCCGCGGCAGTCGCCGAGCCAGACCAGGCACCAGGGCCAAGACCAGGAAGGGCAGAGCCAAGCCGAGACCGAGCGTCAGGATGACGAGCAACGCCAAGGGCCAGCTCAGCGTCACGGCGAACCCGAGGGCCGCACCCATGAAAGGCGCGGTGCACGGGGCCGCGACCAGGGCCGCCAAGGCACCGGTTCCGAATGCCCCGCCGGTGCCGGAGCCGAGCTGCGCCGACCCCAACCCCATCAGCCGAGCACCAAAGGTCGCCATACCCGCGAGCCCCAGTCCCAGCACCAAGAACAGATAGGCCATCAGCGCGACGAAAGGCGGGTATTGCAACTGAAAGCCCCAGCCAACCGCCTCGCCACCGGCGCGCAAGGCCAGCAAGAGCCCGGCCAGCGCACCGAAGAACACCAGGACGCCGAGGGTGTAAGCCAGTCCGTGAGCGACCCGTTCGCGCTTCGCCAAACCGTGCTGACCGAGGAGACTCATCGCCTTCATGGCCAGAACCGGAAACACGCAGGGCATCAGATTCAACAGCAGGCCGCCGACCAGCGCGAACAGGAGCGCCAGCGGCAGGCTCAGCGTGTCGGCACCGATCGGATCAGGTGCCACCGCGGGGCGGTCCCGGTTGGCGACGACCTCGAACGAGCGCGCCGCGCCATCCTGAGCGGCGACAACCAAGAGACCCGTCGCGCCGGCCTGCGACGCGAGGTCGCCGGGGGCCAGGTCGATCTCGACACGCCCGCCGGACAGTCGCCAGGACTGCTTGGCCGCATGGTCGATCAGCCCCCACTCGCCGGCGAAGAACCAGAGCCCCGCCGGGTTCGCAGGGAGGTCGTCCGCCGCCACCGACAGACGGAGCAGCCCGTCATCGTCTGCGTTGAGCCAACCAGCTACCTCGGCCTCGGGTAACGCCCGTCGGGCGTCGCGAAAGACATCCGCCCGATCGGCCTCGACGGCACCCTGTTCCGCGGCCGTCGCGAGCGTCACCGAGAACTCGCCGCGCTGCGGCAAGCAAGTCTCCTTGCAGACCAGCCAGTCGGCGGTGGCCGCGACCCGAACCGGCTCGCCGACGGGCCAATCGGCGGGCACCGATAGCGTCTGCAGGTGACTGACGCGGTCTTCGTAGCCGTAGTTCGCGAGCGGTCCCACCGGGATCCAGGTCGGGTACGGCCACTGGATCGATCCTACGACGACGCCTTCGGGCACCGACCATTGGACACGCAGCGGCTCCCCGGAATCACCGGGGTTGCGCCAGTAGGTGTGCCAACCCGGCCGGATGTCGAAGACCAAGGCCAGGTCGACACTCTGACCCGGCGCGACCTGGTCCCGCTCGGCGACGAGCTGCACCGTGACTTGGTCGGTGACCACCGGTGCGGCCGTCGCGTTGAACGCGCCGAACAGCGAGAGTGCCATCCAGAGGCCGACATAGCGGCCGTGCGACCAGACCTTTGAATGCATGTTCGCCGATTGCCCCTGCAAGCTGAGATTCAAGGTTCCACGGGATCGCCCGCCAAGGGTCCGCCTCGCCGCAACACGCTGCCCGCACCGTGATTCGTTCCGGGCTGAGCTTCACCCCACCAATGTCCCGAGCCATCGGATCGCGCTGCTGGGGACTTCAAACCCGCATCGCGAGCGATCGTCATCCGCCCACAAGGGCGTTCGACCGAATTCGACGAATAAGTTCGGTTTTGGCTTTGCGTGAAGCGCCAACATCGACCTCTGGGTCTTCGAGGCCGCGTTGGAATCGCAAGGCTGTGGCGGAAGATTACCCGTTGCCCCTGGCTGGATAGGTGGCCCGAGCCCCCGATACTGACACCAGGCAGCCGCCGCTTGACGGCCCGCCACTGGGCCGCGGCGCCGAACTGTTCTGCGCCCCGCCGTCGCTCAGTCCTCGTCCCGATCCACCGGCGGATCGATCTTCGGAGGTCCGACCTTCTTCTGGGCCACCAACTGGGCCGCCAGATGCCCTATGCCAACCATGAAGGCGACCAAGAAGAACAGGCCCAACAACGGCCAGCCTCCGACGGCGAACAGGAAGCCCAGCGGGGAAATCTGAATCATCCAGAGAGCAAAGCCGAACAGGATCCAGCGCCCCGCCAAGGTGGCGCAGTGGTCGCGGCACCAGACGGCCCGAGCCCGGCGCCCCTCTGGCCCGGTACCAGGGATCCGGCGCAGATGCCAAGGGGCCCAGAAATACGCAATCAGCGCGTGATGCAAAGGCAGATCGGATTTCGGAGTGGGAGGCATGGCGTTTCAGGGCTTGGAGAGCGGATATCTAGTCTACCGAATTCCCCGTGCGTTGCCGGCCCCCGCTAAAAGGTGCCGGCGCATGAGATCATCGAACTGACCGGTGGTCGCACGAATAGCGCAGCAATCTCTATGCAGCGCGCCGGTATCAAAGCGCTGCGAACCGACCCTGGCGTCCTCAGCAAGGTGATCGACAGCGGGGCCACCTACTGATTACACGACGTGGCAAACCGTTCGGGGTCGCCGCCGCCTTCGACGACGGCCTGCTCGATCTGGGATTCTGGAAGTGGATCGCCGTGCGTGCCTTGTAAGCCGGTTTAGTGGTTAGTTGCGAACGGCTACCGACTATCCACTTATCGCACGATGGATGGACGACGCGTCGATGTGGCTTCCCTGGCCCCGCATCGACGCCGATTGCCGTTTCGCGACGACCTAGTCGTGGATGCATCAAATGCGCTACTGCGCCAACGCGAGGTGTGATGCATGACACAGCCTGCCCGACGGCTCGCCAGCTACGAAGACCTGCTTGCCTTGCCAGAGGGCCTGGTCGGGGAGATTCTTTGCGGCATGCTCATGCCTACTCGGCGCTCGGCTATCTGATTAGGGGGCCGTTTGGAGGCGGCATTGGCGGGCCGGGCGGCTGGTGGATCATCGATGAGCCCGAACTCCACCTCGGCGCGGACATCCTGGTGCCGGATCTCGCCGGTTGGCGCCGCGAACGCCTGTCCAGGCTGCCGGAAACGGCTTGGTTCGAGCTGTCGCCGGACTGGGTCTGCGAGATCCTTTCGCCGGCCACCGCACGGACGGATCGGGCGATCAAGATGCCTCTCTTCGCTCGGGAAGGTGTCGCACATCTATGGCTCGTCGATCCAGATGCGCAAACCCTAGAGGCCTACGCGCTTCAGGACGGCCGCCGTTGGCTCTTGCTCGATACGCTCAAAGAGGACGATCGCATGTCCCAACCGCCATTCGAGTCAGTGACCTTTGCGCTCGACGCCTTATGGGCCTGATGGAGGGGATCGACTGAATGCTGGACGCATTCGCGACGCGCTCGGGTTTCTGAACACCCCTTTTTCTACTCGAGCGGAAAAACTCGGAACCTGAAAACGCGCGATGTCCGAGGCAGCTTCAGCTCATGGCAAGCACAAAGGCAATCCCGTGCTCCGCTATAGCGTCGTCCTCCGGTTGCGGTAGGGCGATAACACGATGAACCCTCTCCGGGCACGGCACCCACCGCGACCCTTCAGCGATCCACCGATCCGAAAGGTGAACAGCCCGACAAACAACGGCAGCAGCCTGCCCCGGTCAGGGAACGCGACATTCGCTATCGAATCGAGATCAAGATGCTGCTGCGCTCGGGTGTCCTGCGGGCTGCCAATCCGGTCAACGAGATCCGTGACATCGGTCTGATGGGAGAGGTGCTGCCCGCCTATCTGAATGCGTTGCGCGCACTAGAGCCGCGCCAGTTCAACGCCGTCGAGAAGACGCTGAAGACGATCCTGCCGCAGATCGACGGCATCGACTTCAACGTCAATGACTTAGGCGAGGTGCCGCTGTCTGGACGACTTGCGAACGGCGCTGCGGGACGTCGAACGATAACCAACCTCTCCTGTACAGATCGACTTGGTCTCGATTCCTCGGCATCAATACACTTGGCGAGAGCCGCATCCCTCTTGCCGTCTTCCGCGCCGGACACGCTTGCACCATCACCCTCGCCGATGATGCCTCAGTGGTTGGAAAGCGCAGTTTCTATGATCTGTATAATTTTTATACTATTCTGCCGAACTCCTGGCGTGCTCTATACTCCGGCACCGTGACTCGAGTGTCTGGCGACCCGCGCTCGCGGGTGGCTTCTCGAAGCCCTGGGTCAGCCGTGATCTGTTCTGGATCCTGCTGGCCTTTTTTCTGTATCCGTACTCGCGGGAGCACGACAGAGGAATGAAATGATGGGAGCCTATTCGGTACGACCTGGTCCGGAGAGCTATCTGCCGCCGGCAGCGGCCTTGCACGGGGTCCTTCCGCCGGAGCCCGGTTCGGGCCTTATCGAAGGAAGGTCAGCGCCCGAGAGCGAGGTCATCGCGCACATTGCCGGCAAGCTACTGGCGGCCAAGAACCCGACGTTCTTTCCGGGTCCGCAGCTGCTTTGGCGCACGACGGACTACGCGCTGGAGCGGGGGCGATTGACACGGGCTATCGCGGAGATCGTTCGGGCTCGGGTCATCCCGATGCCGGACTATCGTCCCAAGTACCCGATGATCGACCCGGAACGGGAGATCAATCCGAACCATCCCAACCTGACGATTTGGCATAACAAGATCGACGTGGGCGTATTCATCGGCGTCCACTGTCACCAAGCGAACATGGCGTTGAAGATCATCCGGGGCGGCACGCCCTGCTACACGATTGCACTGTGCGCAGAGGAGGGCCATGAGGAGGCCCATGCCACGCTGCGCAACACGGACAACACCAAGCTCCGGGCCGTCCTGGACGCCGTCCGCGCACAAGAACAGCAGTGGCAGAGGGCGTCATGATTCATTCTCAGCTCAAAGAAGTCTCGGCCGAGTACATGCTCCGACAGGCTCGGCGGCAACCGCAGTTCATCACCGGTAGCGAGGCGGTCCGCGAGGCCGTGCGCCGAGCGAATATCGACATTGCGATCTCGTACCCGATCACACCCCAGAGCGAAAGCATGCACTTGGTGGGCGATCTCTATGCCGAGGGATATCTCAAGGATTACTTCCGCGGGGAAAACGAATTCGCCGTGATGTCCGAGATCGCGGGCGCGGCCTCGGCTGGCGTGCGGACGTTCACAGCCACGTGCGGCCCTGGAACGCTCCGAGCCTTCGAGAATTTTCCAACATGGGCCGGGTCACGGCTTCCGATCGTCATGGTTTTCATGACGCGTGGGATCAACGCGCCGCTGACGATCCAGCCGGACACGATCGAGATGGGGTTCCTGCTCGACACGGGAATGCTGATGCTCCACGCCGAGAACGCCCAGGACCTTTATGACATGATCCTGATGAGTTTCGACGTGGTGGAGCAGACCTCGGTTCATGTACCTCTCGGTGTCTTCGTCGACGGCTTCTTCGTGACGCATACGCGGCAGAAGGTGAACGTGGTGGACGAGGATGTGAGGCTGACCGGCTATGATCCGTCCTTGTCGCCCGTGCCGACCATAGATATGGAGACCCCGCCGTTCCGCCACATGCGCGACCCCTTCGTGATGAAAAGCAACTTCATCAGCTATGCCGCGCATGCGAGCTGGCAACAGGAGGTCATGGCGGCCGCGGCCCGGTCTGAGCGTTACTTGCGCAGGCACCTCGGCAACTTCGTCGAGCATGAGAACCCGACGGCGCCGATTCAAATCGTTGCCTCTGGCACCGCGGTTTCTCAGGGGCGCGAGGCGATCCGCATGCTCCGTCAGGAAGGTCTCGACGCGGGGCTGGTCAAAATCAAAGTAATACGCCCGTTCCCGGCGGACGAACTGCGTGCGGCGCTGGCGAAGGCGGAAACGATCGTGATTCCCGAGTTCAATCGCAGCGGTTGGCTCGCACGCGAGGTGGCGGCCGTAATACCCAACAATGACCGCATCGCCGCCGGGCCTCGGGTGTTCGGTGGTATGACGATGCCTCCCGAGATCATCGTGCAGACGATCAAGGCCGGCACACCAATCGGTGTTTGATTCGCGGAGTCAACATGTCGACCAGCATATTGAAGGTAAATCCGTTCTTCGATGACGTGATGCCGCAGGAATACCTGGAACTGGCCGAGAACGGCCCGTTCGATGCCGGCAAGCGAGTTCGTGACCTGGGCACGTTCAAGGAACTCATCGAGGAACATCCGCTCTGCGCAGGTTGCAACCTCGCCCTGGCCTTTCGCCTGGTTGTGGCTTCCGTGCCCGTGCCCGAAGACACGATCTTCGTCGGATCCACGGGATGCAGCAGTCTCGCCTTTTCCCAGCTCGGGCTTCACAACATCCACTCGTTGTTCGGCAACCAGAATGCAGTGGCGTCCGGCCTCAAGCGCGCGCTGCAGATCCGATTTCCCGACCGAACCAAGGATGTGATCGTCATGGCCGGCGACGGCGCGACAGCCGATATCGGGCTGGACATCACGTTGCACTCCTGGTTCCGCGGCGAAAAGATCACGACCGTCATGTTCGACAACGAGCTGTACGCCAATACCGGCGGGCAGGAGAGTGGCATGAGTCAGGTTGGCTCCGTCCTGAACATGGCGCCCACGGGCAAGAAGTTCCGGAAGATCGACCTGCCCGAGTTGGCGCGGGTGTCGGGCTGTGCCTACGTCGCCAAGGTTTCCGTGGCCCGGCCGCAGGTCGTCGGACGCTCGCTGCGCAAGGCGGTGCTGGTCGCCCGGGCGATCGGGCCGACCTATGTTCAGGTCCATACCCCCTGCCCAACGAACCTCAAGATGAAGCCGTGCGACGGCATTCAGGAGGCCGAAGAGAGGCTCAAGACAGACTACGCGTTCCTGGAGTTCATCTCGCCTGACGCGGAGAAGTTTCTTCAAACAGCGGAAACCCGGAGCAGCCGGCCCGCGGAGGAAAAGGTCTGATGCAACAGTACATCCGCATGTCCGGGTTGGGCGGACAAGGGGTCGTGACGGCGGCCCATATTCTGGGAGGAGCCGCGGTAAAGGAAGGCAAGAACGCCACCGTCAACCCCTTCTTCGGCGCAGAAAAGCGGCTCGCCCCCGCCGAGAGCTATGTGCGTATCGCCGAGGAAGAGATCTACGATACCGGCGAGATCCTCTATCCGCACGTCATCATGGTCTATCACTCGGATGTCGTCACGAAAGGCAAGTCGTACACGATGCCTTTCTTTGCTGGCCTTCGCGCGGGTGGGGTGATCATGGTCAACTCGGAACAGCCGCTGGAATTCGATGAAGACGACCGGCGAACCCTGGAGGATCTCGGCGCTTTCGTTCACTTCCTGCCGGCGACGGCCATCGCCAAGGAACACGGCGGTACGGAGCTGTCGACCAACATCGCCATGCTCGGCGGCCTCCTGGGACTGACCGGCGTGGTCGGCGGGCGGGCCATGGAAGAGTCCCTCAAGGAACGTTTCGGCGGAAAGGCCAAGTTCGTTGCCTCCGGCACGACGGCCGTACTGGATGACGCGATCAGAAAGCAGTACGACAAGGTCGAGAAGCTGGTCTCCGCCAACCTCCGGGTATTGACGGCCGCTTACGAGGTCGCCCGCGGCATGCGGGAATCCGCACCAAGAGGAGTTCGCTGATGTACGCCGTCGCGCGCCTAGATCTCGAGACATGCAACGGCTGCAAGATCTGCATCCAGACATGCCCCGAGCCGAACACGATCGCGTTCATACCCGAGCAAAAGAAGGTACGGGTGATCGTCGAAAAGTGCAAAGGCTGCGGGGTGTGCGTCGTCAAATGCCCGAAAGAGTGTCTCCTGCTGGCGGAGATTACGATGGAAGAGACGAAGTAACGCGGCGATCATCCCGTCGTTCCGACAAATCGCCGACGAAGAAGCCCCTTCTGGCCACGAGGAAAGGGAAATCCAACCTTTTCTGTAAGCCTCGAAGTTCCAGATTGGCGACTGCAGAGGGGCACGAAGACCGGTGAAGGCCTCGCCCGGGGGTGATGGACCTCGCGGGCGGCGCCAACGCTCGGCGGAGCCATGGGACAGGCTTGCGGAGTGCAGGAGCGAGCGTGAGACAAGGACACCGTTACCACTTGCGCAGGAGGCGCCGACCAGGAACGGCGCTGATCGGGCGCGAAACCGAGCTCGGGCTGAGCGCAAAGATCCAAGCCGGCACCGGCTCGGCCGCCCGGCAGTCCACTCTCGCGGCCTCGGCTGGTGCAACTCAATCCCAGCGCGACTCGGACTCTCGGCGGGTGAAGGGCACCATCTGGCCGCCGGCCAGCAGTTCGCGAATACGCCAGGGCTCACCGTCGGCGTCCAGCTCTACCAAACCAATGCCGCTACCGTTGAGCAGGCGCCGCCCGGGCGGGGTGCCCTCGGGCTTCCTGGGAATCACCCGCATGTGCCGGCGGCGGGTCAGCCAGTTCAGCGGCGAGCGCGGCGAATAGAGCCAGCGGTTGGCCCGGTCGAGCACCTCGAGCAGGCGCGATGGGAAGGCGTTGCGTACCCCGCTGCTGCAGATCTGCCAGATGTCCGGGCCACGGATACGACCACGAAGCTCCACGTCGTAGACGAATGAATAGTGGACGTCGCCCGACAGCACCACGAAGCGCCCAGGGGTCTTCGGGTGGCGGAAGATGTTGAGGATCGCATGCGCGGCACCCGGATGGGCCATCCAGTTCTCGGCGTCCACCAGCAGGGGTTTCCCAAACCAGGTGAAAAGCCGCTGGATGTTCTCGATGAGCTTGACCCCGAAGATGGGCGCGGGCGAGACCAGGAGGACCGCCGCCTGCCCGCGCAAGGTCTGCTGGAGATCCGTCAAGGCCTCCCAGTCGAGCAGACCGGAAGGCTCGCGCGCAGCGCGCTCCGATCGCCAGCGATGGGTGCGAGTGTCGATCACCACCAGCGGTGGCTTGGTCGGCCATTCGAAGTGCCAATGTCCGAAGCGGCAACAGGCGGTCGATGCAGTCCTCGTGGGCCGACGTACCCGGGGCCACGAGGCAGGCCGCGACCCCATCCAGGGTTTGGTCGTCGAATGACTCGGGGCGGTTGCCCCAACCCTGGTTGACGAGATAGGCGATCAGGGCGTTGCCGATCACCCGGCGGGAGAAGGGATGGCCGTAAGCGATTTCCTCCCACTCGCGACTCAGGTTCCAGTCGTCCGTGATGTCGTGATCGTCGAAGATCATCGCCACGGGCAGATGCGCGAGCAGGCGCCGCACGGCCGGTAGCTCACCAACGAAGGCATCGATCAGGGCACGCTCACGCGCGTAGAGCCTCTGCGCCGCGGCATCGAGCCCCGGGGGCGGCGCGAGGTCGAGCCCGGCCCAGGGGGCTGGCGACCACACCAGGAGATACATGGCCAGCATCTCCCCGAGCGTGATCAGATGGTTCTGGGCACTGGCGGTGGTGAAGATCGGCTTTTCGACACCCCCGAAGAGGATCTCGATCAAAGCATAGTGATGGCGATGACGGGGCAGCAGGGTCTCACGCCGGTAGTAGCCTGCCGGATGACCATAGAGCGCGCTGGAGTCCGCGAGGCCGATCCCACCCGCTTCGCCCAGGGGCTCGGGGGGCAGTCCGAGGCGCTCGATGAGTTGGTGGATGGCCCGCAGCAGGGGGCCCGCCACGTCGTCCGCATAGACCTGATCGCCCGTCAGCATCAACAGGGAGGGCCACGCCGGCAATGGGTCCGCGTCCCCCTCCCCCGCTTCGCCCGCGTCTGCGACGGGAGCGGCGGCGAGGCAGCGGGCGAGCAGCCGGTCGGCCTGCACCAGCCCGTCGCCGTCGTCGTGGTGGGGCTTGCGGCAGGAGCCGTGCAACAACGAGCCGATGCGTGCCGGGAGCACGAACCCCGGCGAAGTCCGGCCCGGATGGCAGAGCCCAGGCGCCCAATCCCGCCAGCCCTGCCAGGACAACTCCGGGCTGCCCAGGGGTTGCAGCAGCAACTCGTAGCCGATCCAGCGGTCCGTCGGGAGGGGCTCGGCCAGGCGCAGCTGGATCAAGAGGTAATGCAGGTGGGCACCGGCGCCCATGAGCCGGCAGCCCGGGTCCCCAGGCTCCAGTGCATGGACCCGCGAGGGGCCTTCACCAGGCTCGAGCTCGAGGCGCACGCGCACCGGCTCACGGACGGCGAGCCACAGCACCAGGGCATCGGGCGTCAGACGGCGGAGGATGGGGCCAGCGATGACCAGAGGCAGGACGGGCGACATCGAGGACCCCAGGCTAGCGAGATCGTTGGGTGAGGATCAGAGAGCGAAACCGTCCGTGGAAGTTTAGGAACCCAGTGGGCATCTCGCTATTGGGGGCTCGAACTGCCGCGGTCAAGGCCCGCCGACGTCATCCCGTCTTCTGCGCCAGGTGGGCCTCGACGGTGCTGGGCCTGGGCGAACCTATTCCGCCCGGGCCGCGTCGTTCATGGCGTCTTCCGCGCCAGATGCGCCTGCACCATTTTGAGCTCGCCGTAGGAGCAGTCGTCGCCCAAGATCTGCTTGGCCTGGCCAAGCTGTTCGGCGCCAAGCTCGCTGAGTACGGCCTCGATGCGAACTAGCCGCCTTTCGCCGATGAGATCCGCGACGAGGATCTCGCCGGTGGCGATGTAATAGGCCAGATGGCCCTCGATCGTGCTGGGCTGGAGCGACCGGCGCCGGGCGATGTCCGGGATGCTCAGGCCGTCTCGGTACAGCTGATAGCTGATCCGTTTGGTGTCGGTCTCGTGCGCAGGTGCCTTGGGCTTCGACGGGCGCGGGACTGCGGCTGGATCGAGGCCCTTCTGCCGGCAGTGTTCGGCGACGAGGGCGAGGATCTCCTCGCCATAGCGCTCGGCGGTGCGCTTGCCGAGGCCGTCGACGGCGCGCAGGGCCTCCTGGCTGTTCGGCAGGGTGTTGGCGATCTGGCGCAGGACGGCGCGGGTCAGGATGCGGTAGCGAGTCTCGCCGGCCTGTTCTTCGGCTTCGGCCTTTTCGGCACGCCAGCGCCGCAGGGCCGCCAGCAGTGTCGGGTGCTCGGTGTCGTCGCCGGCCGCGTCGGGCGCGGTGCCAGGCCTGGAAGCCGACCGCGTCGGGCGTGGCGGGGCGTCCAGCCGGGCCTTGGCCACGGCCGCGAGATACGCGGTCGTCGAGAACCCCTCCCGGCAGCTCTCGATGGCGGCGGTCTTGACGGCCAGCACCTGGCGCAGCGCGTCCTCGGTCTGGCGCAGCGTCTTGCCGAGCGCCTTGTTGTCGGTCTCGACGGCGAAGGTGGCGAGCCAGGGGATGAGCCCTTCGGCGAGCTTGCCCGCGAAATAGGCGGCTGCCTTGCCGATGCGCTCCTGCACTCGGGCGTCGTCCTCAGGCGCTTGGTCTTCGCGGTACAGCGAGCGCAGCTGGCGGCGGAACCGCTCGCCGACCGTCACGACCTCGTCCTGAGTCTGGCGGCTGACCGCGTCGATCGCCGCGAGGCCGCGCGCGTCGATGACCCGCTCGTTCTCGCGCAGCAGGCCGCGAAGCCGCCACAGCCGGGCGCCGAGATCGCCGAAGTCCCAGCAGGCCTCGAGCAGCCGCTGCTGGTAGGCAATGCGCGCGCGCTCGAGCTGGGCGCGGTCCGGCGGATGCCGCGTGGCTTCGTCGACATAGTGGGCGACGGCCTGGTCGGTCATGACTGCGCGGCGCGGGATCGGGTTCGAGAGCACCAGGCCCTCGAAGGTCTTGCAACGGCTCAGGGCCACGTAGACCTGCCCGTGGGAGAAGGCCGCGCCGGCGTCGATGACGGCGCGCTCGAAGGTCAGCCCCTGGCTCTTGTGGATCGTGATGGCCCAAGCCAGGCGCAGCGGGTATTGGGTGAAGGTGCCGATGACCTCGGCGGTGATCTCCTTGGTCTGCTCGTCGACGCGGTATTGGACGTTCTCCCAGGTCACCGGCTCGACCTCGAGGTCGATCTCCTCGTTGGGGCAACGCACCAGGATGCACTCGTGCGTCAGTTTCGTCACGGTGCCGATCTTGCCGTTGAACCAGCGCTTATCCGCGGAGCCGTCGTTGCGCACGAACATGACCTGGGCGCCCGGCTTCAGCGTCAAGGTTTGCGCCGTAGGCCAGCTGTGCTCCGGGTAGTCGCCTTCGATGCGCGCGGTGAAGGTCCGGGGCTTGCCGCCGAGCGCGCTCAGGCGCCCCTCGTTGATCTGATCAGCGTTGCGGTTGTGCGTCGTCAGCGTGATCCAGCCATCGGCACCGTCCGACCTGAAGTCGGGCCGGTGGCGGGCATTGAGCCGCTCCAGCGCGGCCTCGTCCAGGCGGTTGTCCCGGACCCGATTCAGCAGCTCGATGAAATCCGCATCGGACTGCCGGTAGATGTGCTTCAGGTCGATCGGCACCAGGTCCGTCGCCTGCAAGGCCCGGCTGCTGAAGAAGTAACCGGAGTCGTAGAAGTCTTTCAGGATGGCCCAGTCGTCGTCGCGCACGACGGGCGGGAGCTGGTGCAGGTCGCCGATCATCAGGAGCTGCACGCCGCCGAAGGGCCGGCCCGAACGGCGCTCTCGGCGCAGCACGACGTCCACGGCGTCGAGCAGGTCGGCGCGGACCATGCTGATCTCGTCGATGACGAGCAGATCCAGGCTGCCGATGATGTCGCGCTTCTGCCGGGTCAGCCGGTGCGCCACGGCCTGGCGCTCGGTATCGCCGCCCGGCACGAAGGGGCCGAACGGGAGCTGAAAGAACGAATGCAGCGTGACGCCGCCGGCGTTGATCGCCGCCACCCCGGTCGGTGCGGTGACGATCATGCGCTTCGGACAGTCGGCCTTCAGCGCATGCAGGAAGGTCGTCTTACCCGTACCGGCCTTGCCGGTCAGGAAGACGTTGTGGTCGGTGGCGTGGACGAACTCCCGCGCCAATTCCAATTGCGGATTCGGCATGACCCTATCCATGCGAGATCAACCTCCATGTTGCTGTGGGTGAGTCCGCGACAAGTGGTCACGAGCGAGCTCCTCGTCGCCCCGCAGCATATCATGACCCCTTAGCCGGAAAGGCAAGGCCGAGTTCGGCGCCGCGGCGCATTGCCTTTGCACGAAGTGCCACCATATCCCTCCAGGTTGTCCAAGGAGCCTACTACGCATCGCCAAGGTGGGCCGGGGCCACCCGCTGTCCCTGAATTGGATGGCGAGGGCTCGGGGCCCTTGCGCAATGTTACCGACAGACAGATGCGAGGCCGCGTTGGCTCGATGAGTTCGCCCCTGACCAGATCCCAGCCATTCGATGATCCCGGGCTCGTTGCCGCGCGGGCGGCACTCGTTCGCGATCTTCGGCGAATCCTGCCCGCCGATGCGATCCTGGCCGACGAGGAGGCCGTCCGGCCCTACGAGTGTGACGGCCTGTCAGCTTATCGTCAGACGCCGTTGCTCGTCGTCCTGCCGCGGACGATCGACGAGGTGCGACTGATCCTGCGGCACTGCCACGATCGGGGCGTGCCGGTCGTGGCGCGCGGCGCCGGGACGGGCCTGTCCGGCGGGGCGCTGCCCGCGGCCGATGGCGTCTTGCTGAGCCTGGCGCGGTTCAATCGGATCCTCGCGCTCGACCCCGTCAATCGCACCGCCCGCGTGCAACCCGGGGTCCGCAACCTCGCGATCTCCGAGGCCGCGCGGCCGTACGGCCTCTATTATGCACCGGACCCATCGAGCCAGATCGCGTGCACGATCGGCGGCAATGTCGCCGAGAACTCCGGCGGCGTACACTGTCTGAAGTACGGTCTCACCGTGCACAACGTCCTAGCGGCCCAGGTCCTGACGATCGACGGCGAGCTGCTCGAATTCGGCGGCGCCGCGCTCGACGCCCCGGGTTACGACCTGCTGGCCCTCTTCATCGGCTCCGAGGGGCTCCTCGGCATCGTCGTCGAGGTCACGGTCAAGCTGTTGCCGATGCCGGAGCGTGCCCAGGCGCTGCTCGCCGCCTATGACGATGTCGAGCTGGCCGCGCGGGCCGTCGGCGACATCATCGCCGCCGGTTTCATCCCGGCGGGACTCGAGATGATGGACCGCCTAGCGATCCAGGCCGCCGAGGACTTCGTGCACGCGGGGTATCCGACCAACGCCGCGGCGATCCTGCTCTGCGAGCTCGACGGTACGAACGAGGAGGTCTCCGAGCAGGTCGCGCAGATCCGCCCCCTACTCCTCGCGGGCGGCGCGACCGAGGTCCGCACCGCGCGCGACGAGGCCGAACGGCTGCGCTTCTGGCAGGGCCGCAAGGCCGCCTTTCCAGCGGTTGGCCGGCTCGCGCCCGATTACTACTGCATGGACGGGACCATTCCGCGGCACCGGTTGCCGGAAGTCCTGCGCCGTACCGCCGAGCTGGCCGAGATCTATGGCCTGCGCGTTGCCAACGTCTTTCATGCCGGCGATGGCAACATGCATCCGCTGATCTTATTCGACGCGAACCAACCTGGCGAACTCGCGCGGACCGAGGAATTGGGTGGCCTGATCCTCGAGCTGTGCGTCGCGGTCGGGGGCACCATCACCGGTGAGCACGGCGTCGGGATCGAGAAGATCCAGCAGATGTGCGTTCAGTTCACGGCCGCCGAGCTCGACCAGTTCCAGGCCGTCAAACAGGCCTTCGATCCGCTCGGACTGCTGAATCCGGGCAAGGGCATCCCGACGCCACGGCGCTGTTCCGAATACCGCCAACTGCCGACGCGACGACCCGACGACGCCGCGCCGCCCCAGTCCCTCGATCGACCGTGAACCAGGACCGAACCCAAGATCTCCAGGCGCAGGTTCGCGCCGCCGCGCGCGACGCCCGAGCGCTCGCGATCCGAGGCGGCGGGACCAAGACCTTTCTCGGGCAGGCCGCGGCGGGGGAGCCGATCGCGCTCGCCGAACACGCCGGTGTGTTGCGATACCAACCCGAGGAGTTGGTGCTGACCGCACGCGCCGGCACGCCGCTGACCGAGATCGAGTCCGCGTTGGCCGAACGGGGCCAGATGCTCGCGTTCGAACCCCCGCATTTCGGCCCGGGCGCAACGCTCGGCGGTACCATCGCCTGCGGGCTGTCGGGTCCGGCGCGGGCCGCGGCGGGCTCGGCACGGGACTTCGTGCTCGGTGTGCGGCTGCTGAACGGACGCGGCGATGACCTGCGCTTCGGTGGCGAGGTCATGAAGAATGTCGCCGGCTACGACCTGTCGCGGCTGATGGTCGGCGCCTTCGGGACGCTTGGTCTGTTGCTCGAGATCAGTCTAAAGGTCCTGCCGCGTCCGATCGCCACCCGAACCCTGGTGCAGGAGCACGGGGTCGAGAACGCGCTCGAACGGATGGCGCATTGGGCGGGGCAACCGCTGCCGATCTCGGCGACCTGCCACGACGGCGAGCGCCTGTTCGTTCGGCTGTCCGGCGCCGAGCGCGGTGTCGCCGCCGCGGCCGAGCGGATTGGCGGCGACGCCCTCGATGACGGGGACGCCGAGCACCTGTGGCGCGACGGTCTGCGCGAGCACGGCCATCCCTTCTTTCAGGGTGACGCTCCACTGTGGCGGCTGTCGGTGCCCCCGGCAGCCCCGCCGCTGGGGTTCCCAGGCCCGCAATTGATCGAATGGGGCGGCGCCCAGCGCTGGCTGCGCAGCGACGCCCCGGCCGCCGAGATCCGCGCCGCAGCGAGCGCCGGCGGCGGCCATGCGACGCTGTTCCGCGGCCCTCGCGGCGACGAGACCGTGTTTCATCCGCTGCCCCCGGCGCTGCACGCGTTGCATCGCCGGCTCAAGGCGGCGTTCGACACGGCCGGGATCCTGAACCCGGGCCGCCTGTACCCCGATCTCTGACGATGCAGACCGAGATCCTCCCGGAGCTGCTCGATACCCCCGTCGGCCGCGAGGCCGACACGATCCTGCGCAGCTGCGTCCATTGCGGCTTCTGCACCGCGACCTGTCCGACCTATCAACTCCTCGGCGATGAGCTCGATGGGCCGCGGGGGCGCATCTATCTGATCAAACAGGTCGTCGAGGGACAGGCGGTGACCCGGATCACGCAGCGCCACCTGGATCGCTGCCTGACCTGCCGCAGCTGCGAGACCACCTGCCCATCGGGCGTGCGCTATGCGCGGCTCGCCGAGATCGGCCGCGAACTGGTCGACGAGCGAGTGCCGAGATCGCTCGGTGAACGCCTATTGCGCACGAGTCTGATTCACACCCTGCCCTACCCCCGCCGCTTCGGCGCCCTGTTGCGACTCGCCCGCTGGGCCCGGCCCTGGCTGCCCGCGCGATGGCGAGACAAGGTGCCGCCGGTCCGTCCGGCGGGCGCCCGGCCGGCGCCTGTTGTCGGGCACCGGCGCATGCTCGCGCTCGCCGGATGCGTGCAGTCGGTCACCACGCCACGGACCAACGTCGCCGCGGCGCGGATCCTCGCCCGGCTCGGCATCGATCTGATCGAGGTCCCACGGGCGGGCTGCTGCGGTGCACTGGCCCAGCATCTGAACCACCCGGGGACCGCGCACGAGGCCATGCGCCGCAACATCGATGCCTGGTGGCCCGAAATCGAGGCCGGTGCCGAGGCGATCCTGGTCACCGCGAGTGGTTGCGGCGTCCAGCTCAAGGAATACGGCGAGCGGCTGCGCGATGACCCGGACTATGCCCAACGCGCGGCGCGCGTCGCGGCGCTGGCGCGGGATCCGATCGAGGTGCTCGGCAGCGAGGACCTCGGACCGCTCGGCCGACCGGGACAGGGTCAGCGCGTCGCCTTTCATCCACCCTGCACCCTGCAGCACGGTCAAGGCCTGCGCCAGGTCGTCGAGCCGCTATTACAAGGGCTCGGTTACCGGGTGGCCGCCATTCAAGACGCGCACCTGTGCTGTGGCTCGGCCGGAAGCTATTCGCTGACCGAGCCCAGGCTCGCCGAGCGACTCCGCGAAAACAAACTCGCGGCGCTGATGATGGCGGAGCCCGACCTCATCGCGACGGCCAACATCGGTTGCCAGTTGCACCTCGCGGTCGGCCATGACAAGCCGGTCGTGCACTGGCTCGAACTGCTTGACCCCGACGAGGCCGGAAAATCCTTTTCATCACCCGGCGACTAGGTTATTCTCCGTGTTCAACGAAGCGCCATCCGGTCGGCGCGTCCCGTGTCGCGGCTGATTCCCCTCCATCAGAACTCATCCCGAACGCCATCCGTCGCCTCGCCTAGACCGGCCCAGTGCACCTGGGTAGGCCGACCCAGGAGCCTTCCATGTCTTTCGATTCGCTCGGCCTGCTGGCCGAACTGCGGCGCGCGATCGCGACGCAGGGCTATACGACGCCCACCCCGATCCAACGGCAAGCGATCCCGGTGATTCTCGCCGGACGCGATGTGCTGGCCGGCGCCCAAACCGGCACCGGCAAAACGGCGGCCTTCACGCTGCCGATGTTGCAACGGCTGCACACGACCGACCGGATTTATCCGGGTCGTGGTCCGCGCGCGCTGATCCTGACACCGACCCGCGAATTGGCCGCCCAGGTCGGTGACAGCATCGCGACCTACGGCGAGCACTTGCCGCTGCGCTCGACGGTGATCTTCGGCGGCGTCGCGATGCCGCCGCAGGTCGAACGCCTGCGCCGTGGCGTCGAGCTGTTGACGGCGACGCCGGGCCGACTGCTCGACCATGCCGGCCAGCGCACGCTCGATCTGTCCGGGGTCGAGATCCTGGTGCTCGACGAGGCCGACCGGATGCTCGATATGGGCTTCATTCACGACATCCGCCGGGTGCTGAAGCTGCTACCGCCAAGGCGCCAGAACCTGCTCTTCTCGGCGACCTACTCCAACGAGATCGAGCAACTCGCGAGCGGTCTGCTCCAGGATCCGGCGTTGCTCGCCGTGGCGCGTCGCAACACGGCCGCCGAGGGCGTCGCCCAATCGGTCCATCTAGTCGACAAGGCGCGTAAACGCGACCTCCTATCGCATCTGATCCTCGACGGGGGCTGGAAGCAGGTCCTTGTCTTCACGCGGACCAAACACGGCGCGAACCGGCTCGCCGAGCAGCTCGTTCGCGACGGCATTACCGCCGCGGCGATCCACGGCAACAAGAGCCAGAACGCCCGCACGCGGGCCCTGACGGACTTCAAGCGCGGCGACGTGCGCGCGCTGGTTGCGACCGACATCGCTGCGCGCGGTCTGGACATCGACCGCCTGCCGCACGTGGTCAACTTCGAACTGCCGAATGTGCCCGAGGACTATGTCCATCGCATCGGTCGCACCGGCCGCGCCGGCAGCGATGGCTCGGCGTTGTCGTTGGTCTGCCCCGAGGAGCACAAGCTGCTGATCGACATCCAGCGGCTGCTGAAGCGCGAGATCCCGACCGTTGCCATCACCGGCTTTGACTATCGATCCCCTGCGGCGCCCACCCCATCGAACGGCGCGGCAGTGACCGCGCGTGACGCGGGCACAGTCAGGTCTGCCACCCAGCCACCACGCGCCAGGCGCCGGTCCAGACCAGCCCAGGGCACCAACCCAAGGACATCTGGCGAACGACGATGAGCTAGGGCACAATCAGACTTGGCCGGCTGGCCAAGCCGCTGCTGGAGCCGGGCTCCCCTGCATCAGGGCCCCGAATAATGGTCGCATGACCCTCGTTTCTGGCTTAAGGGGACCTTGAAAAATTGCCATCCGGGCAATTTTTCAAGACGCGAAGCGAAAATGCGATTTCCGCTTTGCTGCATTGGCAGTTGCTTAGGCGACTGAAAATGGCGGGGCATCCTTGCCCCGCGCGGGCAGCTTGAATTTTTCGAGCTGCCCTTGAGCGGGGCGCGATTGGCGGAGACCTCGGGTTCTTCGAGGGGCGCCGGTGATTGCGCCAGGTTCTCGAGGTCGCGAACGCTGATCGCGATCCGGTGGGGCCATGGCTCTGGTCAAGGGCCTCGTGACGCATAGCGCTGGTTGGGATAACTAGACTCGCGCTGACCCGAGTGACCGGGAAGGCGATCGACGTTCGATTAATTCGTGCATTGATTATTCGACCGTTCTCTTCCTCTACAATGCACAGATGGCAATAGAGAATCGACGAGATGAATATCTACGTAGGAAACCTGGCTTACGGCGTCACCGAGGATGATTTGCGCGAGGCGTTTGGCACCTATGGCGAGATCAGCAGCGTCAGCGTGATCACAGACAAGTTCACCGGCCAGTCCAAGGGCTTTGGCTTCGTCGAGATGCCCAACAACGGGGAGGCGGATGCCGCGATCAAAGGCCTCAACGAGGCCCCGTTGAAGGGTCGTAACATGAAGGTCAACCAGGCCCGTCCGCGCACCGACCGCCCGATGCGCGGCGGTGGCAGTGGTGGTGGACGCCGCTTCTGACCCCAACGGGTGGGGTATCTGGAGACCCTGGTCTTTGTGGTCGGGGCCACCGAAACGGACACCCCGGGGCGGCCGCGCCCTTCGGCCGGCCTTCCCGGGGTAGACGAGACCGAAGTCCGGCGCGATTCGAGCAGACCGCGGCTTGTCCCGCGCCCCGGCTGCCGCTAGACTCGACCCCTCGCAGGGCGGTACAGGGCGCTCGTCGCCGGCCCACCTGAATCGACCGCCAGCCTCGAACGATCACGGCATCCCGTCACCATCTCGCATGCGCACCAGCCAATTCCCGCTTCACACCGTCAGAGAGACACCCGCCGATGCGGAGGTGATCAGTCATCGACTGATGCTCCGTGCCGGTTTGATCCGCAAACTCGCGGCCGGCCTTTACACTTGGCTGCCCCTCGGCCTCAGGGTGCTGCGCAGAGTCGAGCAGATCGTACGCGAAGAGATGAACCGCGCTGGCGCCCTCGAGGTCGCGATGCCGGCCGTCCAACCGGCCGAGCTGTGGCAGGAAACCGGACGCTGGGACCAATATGGCCCGGAGTTGCTGCGACTGCGGGATCGCCACCAACGCGACTTCTGCTTCGGCCCGACACACGAAGAGATCATCACCGATCTGGCTCGCAACGAACTACGCAGCTATAAGCAGCTGCCGATCAATTTCTATCAGATCCAGACGAAATTCCGCGACGAGATCCGGCCCCGATTCGGCGTCATGCGCGCGCGCGAATTCCTGATGAAGGACGCCTATTCTTTCCATCTCGATGAAACCTCGTTGGCCGAGACCTATCAGGCCATGTTCGACACCTATTGCCGGATCTTTCAGCGCTGCGGACTGGATTTTCGCCCCGTGCTGGCCGACACCGGAAGCATCGGCGGACACAGTTCACACGAATTCCACGTCCTGGCCGCGTCGGGAGAGGATGCCATCGCCTTTTCGAGCGACGGCGATTTCGCCGCGAACGTCGAACTCGCCGAGGCTGTCACGCCAGATGGCAACGCCCCCCCGCCGAGCGAGCCACTGCGCCTCGTCGACACACCGCAGGCCCGGACCATTGCCGATCTCGTTGAACAGTACGCTCAGCCAATCGAGCGCACCGTCAAGACCTTGGTCGTGGCCGCATCCGACGCCGTCGAGAGCGACCTGGTGGCCCTCCTGGTCCGCGGCGACCACGAATTGAACGCCATCAAGGCGGCGAAGCGTCCCGAGGTGGCCACACCCTTGCGTTTCGCGACCGAGACCGAGATCCGCGAACGGATCGGCGCCGGTCCCGGTTCGCTCGGCCCACGCGGTCTGCCGATCCCAGTCATCGCCGACCGCGCGGTCGCGGTGCTGGCGGACTTCAGCGCCGGGGCCAACCGCGACGGTCAGCATTGGTTCGGGTTGAACTGGGGGCGCGACCTGCCGCTACCGCCGGTCGCCGACCTGCGCAACGTCGTCGACGGCGACCCGAGCCCGGACGGCCGCGGCTATCTGAAGATCGCCCGTGGTATCGAGGTAGGCCATATCTTTCAGCTCGGCCGCAAATACAGCGAGGCAATGAAGGCCACCGTGCTCGGCGAAGACGGGAAGGCCGTGACCCTGACCATGGGCTGCTACGGCATTGGGGTCAGTCGGGTCGTCGCCGCCGCGATCGAGCAGCATCATGATGAACGCGGCCTGTGCTGGCCGGCACCGCTGGCCCCGTTCACGGTCGCGCTGCTACCGATGAAGCGGGATAAGTCCTTTCGCGTCCGCGAGGCCACCGACCGAATCTACCAAGACCTGAAGGCAGCGGGCATCGACGTCCTGCTCGACGACCGTGACGTCCGTCCCGGCGTCATGTTCGCGGATATCGAGCTAGTCGGGATTCCACACCGGATCGTGATCGGCGACAAGGGCTTGGATGCCGGAACCGTCGAATACAAGGGTCGCCGGGACGCCGACCCTCAGTTCATCCCGCTGGACGGAGTCTTACCCTTTCTACGCGAACGGCTCGCCGCCGGGCCGACCCCGTAACGCGCGATCGATCCTCGCGTTCCTTTCGACCCACCGGGCGTCTGAAGCGCGCCCCCGCACCCAGGACCAATGACCCCATGAGCCGAGTGGAAGCCTTCGACCGAGCGCAGTTGCTGCAGTGTGGCTACGGAGAGATGTTTGGGCCGGGCAATGCGCAATTGCCAGTCCCGAACATGCTGATGCTCGATCGAATCCTCAAGATCACCGACAGCGGCGGCGCCTTCGGCAAAGGCGAGATCCTCGCCGAGCTCGATGTGACACCCGATCTCTGGTTCTTCCAGTGCCATTTTCCCGGCGACCCGGTCATGCCCGGCTGTTTGGGGCTCGACGCCCTGTGGCAATTGGTCGGTTTTTGGCTTGCGTGGATCGGTAACCCCGGACACGGTCGCGCCCTCGGCGTTGGCGAGGTCAAGTTCTTCGGGCAGGTCCTGCCAACCGCGAAGACCGTGACCTACAAGGTCGACCTAAAACGGGTCATCAGCCGCAAGCTCGCGCTCGGCATCGGTGACGGAAGCGTCGAGGTCGACGGCCGTCAGATCTACACCGCCAAGGATCTGCGCGTCGGCCTCTTCATCTCGACCGAGGGGTTTTGAGACCGCCACTGGATCGGTACCAAACCCCGCGTGCCTGCGGTCCTCGGAGACCGGTTACCCCAAACCCTGAAAGACTCGTGACAGCCGCTCTGCGGTGCCACACACGCCATGTGGCACTCAGAACCGAGTGCCGCTCGGGCCGATAATGACGCACGAGGCCGAAGCGGGCGTTCGCCCCGCGGTTCCCGGTAGAGGGCCGCGAAAAGCCTTGAACTCGGACGACAGTTCGCGCCGCCGCCATGAACGAGATTCCGCTCTCCGCCCTGTTTCTGTCGCTGCTGTTCTTGCTCGTTCTCTCGGCCTTCTTCTCCGGTTCGGAGACCGCCCTGATGACGATCAACCGCTACCGGCTGCGTCATCGCGCCGACCAGGGCCACCGTGGCGCGCGTCTTGCTCAAGCCCTGCTCGACCGTCCGGATCGTCTGATTGGCCTGATCCTGCTCGGGAACAACTTCGTTAACATCTTGGCCTCGTCGCTGGCGACGATCATCGCGCTGCGCATCGGCGGTGACAACGCGATCGCGGTTGCCGCCGGCCTCCTGACGCTGGTGATCCTGATCTTCTCGGAGGTCACGCCGAAGACCCTGGCGGCGTTGCATCCGGAGCGGCTCGCCTATCCGGCGGCGTTCATCTACACGCCGCTGATCAAGCTGTTCTCGCCACTGGTGATCCTGGTCAGCCTGATCGCCAAGATCATCTTACGCTCTATCGGTGTGCACGCCGATGGCACGGCAAGCCAAACGCTGAGCCGTGAGGAACTGCGTACCGTGGTCAACGAGGCCGGGGCGATGATTCCCGAGCGCAGTCGCACCATGTTGCTCGGGATCCTGGATCTCGAGCGGGCCACGGTCGAGGACATCATGATCCCGCGTCACGAGGTCGAGGGGATCGACCTGCAGGATCCGCTCGATGACATCCTGCGCACGCTGCACAATGCGAGCTATACGATCCTGCCGTTGTTCGATGGTGGTGTCGACAATGTCATCGGCACGCTGCACATCCGCGATATCTTGCGCCTGTCGCGCGACCGCGAGGAGTTGTCGAAGGAACAACTGCGCGAGATCAGCCGCGCACCCTATTTCGTGCCGGAGGGCACGCGACTGTATCAGCAACTACTGAACTTTCAGCGGGAGCGGCAACGAGTCGCCTTGGTCGTCGACGAATACGGCGACTTCCTCGGCTTGGTCGCGTTGACGGATCTGCTCGAGGAGATCGTCGGCGAGTTCACCACGGATCCCGCGGATAACATCCCGGAGATCATGCGTCACGCCGACGGCGGCCTGCTGATCGATTGCGGTATCACGATTCGCGACCTGAATCGCTTCATGCGTTGGAAACTGCCGACCGACGGCCCCAAGACCCTCAACGGGCTGATCCTCGATTACATGGAAACGATCCCCGAACCAGGGACGAGCCTGATGCTGCACGGGCACGTCCTGGAGATCCTGCACACGGCAGACAATGCGGTCAAAACGGTCCGCTATCGCGGCGGCCCGCTGCACATGACAGAGGACGACACGGCGACCCACCCTCCCCCGCAGCCCGAAGGATGACCTCGGGACGCCATCGGGTGCCCGCCCTCGTGGTGCCCGCGACGAAGCCGGCGGCGAGTCGCGGGTTGCCGATCGTCACACGACCTCGTCGTGACCGGCGCGATAGTCATCGTTGGCGGTGGAACCGCGAGGTCCCGTTCGCCAAGCGTCGCGCGCACTCCTTGTGACGTTTTCTCGGAACGGTCAAGGCCGTCCTGACGAGCTGCCCCCAGCCGGACCTATTCGTCGTTCCTGGCTTGGATCGGCGTCGGCCAGCCCCTAGCTCTCCAGTATGAATCACGAGCGTCTCATGGCCAACCGGGTCCGCAACCTGCTTCAAAGCGTCGCTCTGATCTGGTCGCTAGCTGTGCTGCTAGGCTATCTCGCCTGGGTCATCGGCGGGGTCTTCTTCGCCATGGCGGCGCTCGGCGCCGTTCTGGTGCTGTCGCTTGCCAGCCCGCAAGCCTCACCACGACTCGTGCTGCCCCTCTATCACGGACGCTTCCTATCAGATTGGGAAGCACCGCGCATCCGTGCGATCGTCGCAGAACTGGCCCGCCGGGCCGGCCTGTCGCGCGTTCCGCATCTTTACTATATTCCGTCGCCGGTCATGAACGCCTTCGCCACGGGTCACCGCAATGAATCGGTGATCGCGCTGTCCGACGGTCTGCTGCGTCGTCTGACGCACCGCGAGCTTGCCGGAGTCTTGGCGCACGAAGTCAGTCATATCGCCAATGACGATATCCAGGTCATGGCCTTTGCCGATCTCGTCAGCCGCATCACGAATCTGTTGAGCCTCGCCGGCCAGGTGCTGCTCTTGATCAGCCTGCCTTTGGCCATCCTCACCGGTATCCCGATCCCTTGGTTGACGATTCTGGTGTTGGTCTTGGCTCCGACGCTGAGTGCCCTCGTGCAGCTGGCACTGTCACGGAATCGGGAATACGAAGCCGATCGGCGTGCCGCGGAATTGTCCGGAGACCCGGAAGGCCTGGCGCTCGCGCTGACCAAGATCGAACGCATTCAAGGCCCGCTGTGGGAGCGCATCCTGATGCCGCAGCGAAAGGTCCCAGACCCTTCGCTGCTGCGGACACATCCGCCCACCGAGGATCGGATCAAGCGCCTCATCGACCTTGCCCCGCGGCAACGCAAGCCGCTGAGCATCGAGATACCGCAGCAGGTCATCGCCAGCGAGCTGGCGACGCTCTTGCGCCCCAACACGCCTTTGCGGCCGCGATCGCGTTTCGGCGGCCTGTGGTTCTGACGACCGTGACACCTGACGCCGCTGACGTGGTTGGCGCGAGGTCCGTCGCCAATCGACCCACGGACGGAAACGCAGATGCGACTCGAGGTTTGCCGCGTGCGGCCGGCGGGGCGCCGTGTTCGCCTCGGCTACCCCTTCGGCAGTATCGCCGGCACACCGAACAGATAAGGATGCAGGAACACACCGAGCGCGTAAAGCGCGATACCGCCGCCGGCTCCGGCCAAATCCCACAGCATCGATTTCGTCTCTTTGCTCTTCGTTGCCCCGCGGCGGTTAGCCGAGATCATCGCGAACACGCTGTACACCGCGAAACTGCCAAAGAAGACCATCGCGGCCAGGTGTCCATTCGCCAGCAGATGCGCGACGGACCAGAGCAGCACCGCGGTCAGCATCGGGTGACGGAGGTAGCGCTTGACATTGCTCGGTACGTACGCCAGAACTAACAGCATCGCGGCCGGCAGCATCAGGCCCGGCGCCAGACTCATAGTGAACTCATTCGGCTCCCAAACCGGCATGATCGGCGCATCGCGCTTGCCGATCAGCGCCAAGACCAACCCGGTCACGGCGATCAGCGAGAAGATGCCCTGAAACGCAAGCATGCCCAGCCTGTCCCGCAATGGCTGATACACCGATGAAAAACTCGGCAGCGTGTGGACTGCGAAAAACAACAATAGTCCCAAAATCAACAGCGTCATCGATCAACCCCTATGCTTCGTTACGACCAGCCCGGTATTTTACGCTCGACGACTCCTCGTAGGCGACGGCCAAAGGGGCCTCGATGAAACCGCTCCGATCCGACCCCGACGGCGGCTCGATTCCCGTCGACGCCGGCGAGATCTCGACCGATGCCACATCGTCGCCAACGGCGCGAAACGAAGCGAGCGGCGCGTTCACGGGCTGGCCGAAGCCCGATTATCAGGGTGGTGGACTCGTCAATTTGATGAGCAGCCTGATCCAGGCACGGGGCGGACGCTCGGCTTACCCGGCGCTGACGACACTGTCGGTCAGCGAGATTGCCGGGATCACCAATCTGATCCTGCTGGTCATCGACGGGCTCGGCGCCGAATGGCTCGAACGCCGCGCCCCGGACGGGCTCTTGAGCCGTCATCGCCGGACGACCATGACCTCGGTCTTTCCACCGACCACGGCCGCGGCCATCCCGACCTTCTTGACTGGCCAGGCCCCGCAACAACACGGTCTGACGGGTTGGCACACCTGGCTGCGTGAACTGGGAACCGTGATGACCGTTCTTCCGGGGCGACCGCGTTATGGGGGACCGGGTTACCGGGAAGCCGGCCTCGACCCGGCCGGGCTGTTCGAGGCCAAACCACTTTTCGAGCAGATCGATGCCAGCAGCCATGTGCTCTCGCCGACACGGATCGCCCACTCCGATTTCAACCGCGCGTACAGCCGCGGGGCCCAGATCCGAGCCGCCGACTCGTTGACCGCGATCCTCCGCGAGGCACGAAAGATCGTACGCCGGGGCCGTGGCCCCCAGTACCTGTATCTCTACTGGCCCGAACTCGACCGCCTCGGCCACGAACAAGGCATCGAGGGTCCGGCGGCGTGGGCGCATCTGCATGAGATCGAGCGAGCGATCGCCGATTTTCTCGACGATATCACCGGGAGCGATACGCTGCTGCTCGTCACGGCCGACCATGGTCAGCTGGACACGACCCCTGCGGAACACATCGAGCTCGCCGATCATGCCGATCTGGCCGATTGCCTGATCCTTCCACTGTGTGGCGAACCCCGTGCGGCCTTCTGTTACCTGCGTCCAGACCGCATCGCCACCTTTCTAGAACTCGCACGGGGCCGGCTCGACGCCGTGGCCGAAGCCCACGCCAGTCGGGACCTGATCGCCGCCGGACTCTTTGGATCCGGCCCGGTCAATCGCCGCCTCGCCGACCGGATCGGTGACTACACCCTTCTCATGCGCGGATCCTACGCGATCCACGAGCGACTGCTGACCGAGGAGGCTCACACGCTCATCGGTGTTCATGGCGGACTCAGCACGGCCGAATTACACGTTCCGCTGTGTTTGTTGCGGGCCTGACGAACAGGGAGCCGATGGTCTCGGGCGATCAGGGACAGCACAGGGCGCGAAAGACCGCGCCAAACGCCGCTTGGCACCAACTACCCCGGGACATCGATCATTCCTTGTTCTTGTATGCCGTCACCTCGATCTCACAAAGCCAGTCGTCCCGGCACACGTTGCAATCGAGCAACGACAAGCACCGGTCGATCGGGAATCCATAGCGCCGCGCGATCTCCAGACACGGCTGGTAATCGCCCTTTCTCTTCAACCACATCATCCCTTGCGCGATATCTGCGAATCCCATGCCGACGCTTTCCAAGAGATCGGCGATGCAATCGAGCGTGTGCTCGAATTGCCGTGCGATGTCGGCCACGTACTTGACCTCGCCTCTTTCGTCGGTGGAGGCCGTTCCACTGATGAAAGCGATCCGTCCACGGGGCGCGGAGACCAATATTCCACGGCTAAACATCTTATTGTATTCGATTGGCTCGTTCTGCATCGAGCAGTGCATCTGATCGATTTGAATATCCTTGCCATCGATCGCGAGGAACTCGAGTGAAATGTGCCCGGAACGGTTGATCAGGCTTTGAATTCCGGTACTCGCAGGAATGAAGTCAGACCCGTTGAACCAGGTCGAGAACCAGCCATCTCTCACTTGATTGATCAACTCGTAATCGCGAAAGATATCCTTTGCAAAGAACCACTTTCGAACGATACGATTGGCTTTCAGATCGGCTTGATCGAGCAACCGCGAAAGCCCTGTATAGACCTTGTTGAACGAATCGAACGAGATAGTCTCCCCGGTCGACAACGGATGACTGAACAACATCTTTGTGTCATCCGACTCGAGCATCACTCCGAAGTCGAGCTGCTCGAGGCGACATGACCCGTTGACGGCAATCATCGAGCGCTGCACCGGAAGACTGCTATCGTTGAATATGACCAACGGATCGCGGCTAAGAGGTGTGACCGTGCCCAATCGTTCGGGCGGAGTGACAATCCTTTCCTGTAACACGACCAGGTTCTTCTCCCGTATGTACTGGTCGGCGCTTCCATTCGCGGCGTCCTTGTCCACAATGTATTCAAGTATCAAGTCTCGACTGACTTGGCATTCCATTCTGGACATACCTCAGGTAACGAGTTTGCTATCGGCGACCTCCGGATCGAACCGGGGCCATGAGCTCTTCGCTGACTACGCGAAGTGTCCAGCGGCGGGATCGCCGCCTGACCACGCACCAGCAACGGTCCTCGCATCTGCGTATCGCGCACGCCGGTCACCGAATCTCACCCATTCGAGACCGGGCCGCGTCGACCAACGGCTTCGGCCCGAACGGATCCGGGCCGCCGCTGGTATCGAACCGAGAACCAGGTTCCATTCATTTGAGCCCAGCAAACCCATGGCGGGGCGAATCGCTGCCTCGCATCGAGATAGCCCCGGATCGGGTACCCATTCGAGCCAACGCATCGCTACACAGCCACTGCCTGAAAGCAACGCCCACCACTGACTTACGATAAGCCTCGGCGTCCTTCCATATTCGCGATCCCAATACTAAACATTTGGCATACCACGATTGTCTGCCGGACAACATCGGTTAGCGCTACGGCGCCATCCCTGAGGCGAAACCCCGTCCCGTATGCCGCACGCGCCTCCCGCAAGGGTGACCCGGGAGCCCGCGCTCACGGAGCAGGTTTCACAGTCGCACCGCTTCGGCGACACACCAGGAATCCCCTCAACGATCGTCCGGAGGCCAACACGAGTCGATACACGGGATGACCCGCCTTCAAGGACATTCTGGCTCGCAACAGCGCGTCGGTCGCCAACCGACCCGGTATCTTAAGACCTGTGGTCAGGCTATTGCAAAAGAGACTCCCCATAGGGCCACCCCATGACGCGGTACCACGACCGACGCTGGCACGACGCGCGTCGATCTCGCCCCCAACGATCACCGCCGTTCGACGCCCCGCAGCCCTTCCATTGCGCACGGGTCACCCCATGGACGAGGCCGACTCCCAAAAACCGTCGACCCTCGTCGTATGGGCCGAGACATGGAATACCTTCCCCTTTTCCCGCTTGCGCAGGTTGAAATGGGCTTTGACCTCCCCGCTATCAAAATCGATGATATAGAAGTCGAAAAAGGAATTGCAGTAGAATTGCTCGCCATCCTCGGAGACCTGCAACCCATAAAGCGGCATGACGCCGGTCTTGATCTTCTTGTGTAGCGTCATCGTCTCCGCATCGATGATGATGATATAGGGTGACGAAATGCTACCGAGATATTTTCTACCCTTGTTCTTGAACACAAAATGCCAGGTTGCGCGGACGAAGTCTTTCCCATC
This sequence comes from Thioalkalicoccus limnaeus, assembly GCF_041197575.1. NCBI lineage: Bacteria > Pseudomonadati > Pseudomonadota > Gammaproteobacteria > Chromatiales > Chromatiaceae > Thioalkalicoccus > Thioalkalicoccus limnaeus. The sequence continues at coordinate 70,624 of NZ_JBDKXB010000008.1, forward strand.
GGTGAAGGTCGCCACCCGCACCGGCCCCGAATCCGTGATTCGATACTTGTGAATCGCCGCGACACCGACGAACGCGCCCACTTCCTTGGTCACGAAACCCAAGGTTGCAAACCAGGTCAAATCCTTGTTTTTCGTCTTATCGGACTCGGTGACCTTGTCCTTGATGATGATCCCGATCTGGTGCTCGGAAACATAAATGACATGGGGGTCGTCAGGATCGACCTCGACATGCGCAGACGACTTGAGGCCCGGGATCTCCCAGTGCCGACCTTCGACCAAGTCGACGATATAGATGGAGCTCGGTTCGAACTGATGCTCATCGTCTAGAGCGAATCTCAGATCGCTGAAGATGGCATACCGACGATCGGTCGTTACACGAAAACCGTCGACCAGGAAACAGTTGATATCACCCTGCCACAAGGTTTGGACCTGGCCGGCATCCTGATGGTAACGCTTGATTGAAAAGCGATTCTTCAAACCCGGCTCGACCGAACCCATGCGGATGTGGCCGCGCAGATCATAGGTCAGCAAGTCGATACTATTGGACTCTTTGTCGTAGGCAATCTGCGGCCCAAGGAGATCATCTTCGCTCGTCGGCACGATCGAGGTGACCGACTTTTCTCCAAGATCGCATATCAGTGCATTGTGACTGCCTGCCGTCCCGATCCAGAATCGCTGCTTTCCGATATGGGTTACATGGTGGGGAAGCAGACTCCCGACCAATAGACCGAATTGCTTGAGGCCATAGGTTCCATCCTGAAACAAGGCGCGCAGCGTTGCAAAATGGCGATATTCGACGTAATTGTTATTCTTGACCGCCTGCAGCCGCCTATAAAAATTCTGCAGCGTATAGGCTGCACTGACATCGATCACATGACATTTCGCATGCAATAAATCCATCACATAATAGGAATGCATACGCAACGGGTTACGTACGCATCCATAAAACACCACCGAATTCAGCGCCCGATCATTGGTGAAATCCAGGGTGCGAAACCGAGCCGCAATGCTTTTCTTATCCATCGCCAAGAACTCGAATTGCAAATCGATGCAGAACCGTCAACTAGATGACAATTGAGTGAATGCTACCAGATCGCTTGAAACCAGGCAAAGCACCGGATATTGGAGGCCACGGGCGGCCTGTCGCGCCGGATCAATCCGTGTCCCCGCTCGCCAACGGAACGATCATGCGGCTAACCGGGGATGGGCGACGTCGAGATCGGGTTTCCGCGCCGTGCCCCCGGTGATACCTTACGCGCCGTTGACCGGTGCTCCACCGCGGACGCCCGTCGAACCCACCGGCCTACGTGGGATCATCGCTCGCGCGACTACCGATCGCTCACTACGGGGAACCGCTACATGGTCGATGAGCCGACCGCCGTCACAGCGGCTTTTATCGTCTACCTGACCCTGATGCTCGGTATCGGGATCTGGGCGTATCGCAGCACGAGAGACTCGTCGGGCTACTTTCTCGGCGGGCGGCGCCTCGGCCCCTGGCCCGCGGCCCTGTCGGCCGGCGCCTCGGATATGAGCGGCTGGCTGATGCTCGGCCTACCGGGCTTCGCGTTCGTGGCCGGCATCGATGCCTTGTGGCTTGCCGGGGGGCTGCTGGTCGGAACCTGGCTGAACTGGCAACTGGTCGCGAGGCGTCTGCGCACTTACAGCTATCTCGCCGACGATGCCTTGACGATACCCGAATATTTCGCCAATCGCTTCGGTGACCATGGCCACCTGCTTCAGCTGATGTCGGCCTTGTTCATCCTGGTGTTCTTTCTCTTCTACACCAGTGCCGGCCTCGTCGCGGGTGGCAAGCTGTTCGAAACGGTCTTCGGCCTCGACTACCAGCTCGCGCTGGCGATCGGCGCCCTATTCGTCGTCTCCTACACGCTCTTCGGGGGCTTTCTCGCCGTATCCTGGACCGATCTCGTGCAGGGCCTACTGATGGCCGCAGCACTGCTCCTGGTGCCGATCGTCGCGATCCAAGCCAACGGCGGCGTCGTAGCGACCGTGACGGCGGTCGAACAAGGACATCCCAATCTGCTGGCGATCGGCCTGGATGGTGATGGCACCCCGCTGTCCTGGATCGCTATCGTCTCGCTGATGGCATGGGGTCTGGGTTATTTCGGTCAGCCTCATATTCTGGCGCGCTTCGCCGGGATCCGTAGCCCGGGCGACGTTCGAGCGGCGCGCCGGATCGCGGTCGGTTGGTCGGCGCTGACGATGATCGGCGCGATCCTGGTCGGCGTCACCGGCATCGCTTATGTCGACCAGCACCTCGATGGCCAGCTCGCAGATGCCGAGACCATCCTGATGGTGTTGGCCAATGCCCTGTTTCACCCAGTCATTGCCGGGATCCTGCTGGCCGCGATCCTCGCGGCGATCATGTCGACGGCCGATTCCCAACTGCTTGTCTCATCGTCCGCGCTGGCCGAGGATCTCTATCGCCGGGTCTGGCGCCCCGCGGCCGGGCAACGCGAGATCGTCGCGGTCGCGCGGATCTCGGTCATCCTGCTCGCCGTCATCGCCGCCTGGCTCGCGCTGAGCCCGGACAGCACGGTCCTCGGGCTCGTCGGCTACGCCTGGGCCGGTTTCGGCGCCGCATTCGGCCCCGTTCTGGTGCTGTCACTCTATTGGCGGCGGATGAACTGGGCAGGGGCCTTGGCTGGGGTCCTGACCGGCGGGTTGACGGTCGTCATCTGGAAACCACTCGAAGGTGGCTGGTTCGACCTCTACGAGATCGTTCCCGGGGTGGTGCTGGCGACCCTCGCGATCCTGGTTGGCAGTCTGATCACCAACCCGCCGCCGCGGTCGATCGGAGATACCTTCGACCGCTTCCGTTCACAACTCTGACCTGTGCCGCAGCGCTGGTGGGGCGCGGCGCCGCTGGGCCAATCAAGCCCACGGCGGCGCGCCCGGGTGGGTTCTCGTCGCTGGCGAAAAGGCCGAAGCCCCCGACGAAGAATGCCTGCTGACCCATCGCGGCAGCCGATCGATGCCGATCGGCTCGGTCTTGCGCCGCCCAACGACCACCGGGGCATGACGGTCGACCAGGTACTGCCCTCGACGCCTTGGCGCTCGTCGTATTCGCGACCCTCGGACCCTGTTCAGGGCCTGTCGAGTCGTCCTGTGGACTTGTTCAGCCGCTGATGCGCAACCGCTGGCCTACCCGGATCGTGTTGTCGTTCGGCGCCATCTGGTTGAGGCGGCGCAATTCATCGACGCTCAACTCATATCGCAGCGCGACACGATACAGGTTCTCGTTGGGCTGGACCACATGATGACGAACCGGCGCCTGCGCCGGCGCGACCCGGCTGGCCGCTGGTCTCGCTGGGGGTGCCGGAGGCGCAGCCGCGCGGGGGGGCGTCGTCTGAGCGACCAGGATCGCCCGCGGCTCGGGATGGCCGGCCACTCGGTGCAATGCGCCACGCGGCAGCCACACGGTACTGCCGGCCGGCAGCGTCGCCTGACCGTTACGAACCGGATCGCGCCACGCGAGATTCAGGTCCGCGAGCTGCGGTACTGACACCCCATAATGCCGGGCGACATCCGTGGCCAACAGGTCACGACGCAGAATCAAACGATCCTCCTGGAGCGGTTGCGCGAACCGGACCCCTTCCGGGAAGTGGCGATGCGGTTGGCTCGCCACCTCGCGCGCCGCCAGGAAACTCGCATAGAAATTCCTGGACGAGAAGCCGAACGCTCGGCCGCGATAGTTTCGCGCGATCGCCCCGAAATCATCCCCGAACTGGGCACGTGCGTTCAGCATGCCCCCGACGCCATGATTGTACGAGGTCACGGCCAACGGCCAACTGCCGAGACGATTGTGCGCGTTGCGCAGGTAACGCGCCGCTGCGTCGGCGGCGATGACCGGATCGAGGCGTTCGTCGACAGCGGAGGTCACGCGCATGTACTCTCGACCCGTGGCAGGCATGAATTGCCAGACCCCGGCCGCACCGACGCCGGATCGAGCATTCAGCTGAAACGACGACTCGACGTGCGGAAGGTAAGCGAGATCCTCGGGCACCCCATGAGTCCGCATGATGTCGCGGAAGATGGCGTCGTACCGCCCGCTGATTTCCAGCCCGCGATGGAAGCGTTCGCGCAAACCGCGCTGGACGCGGATCCGTTCGGAGGCCCCGGCGACCGCGTTCGGGCCTCCGGCCGACACGAGCCGATCCCGCAATTCCCGCTCATCACGGCTCAAGCGCTGACCGGACGCATGCTTGATCTCGAGGTCCGCGAGGCGTCGCTGATGATACAGGCGGCGCGCCTGAACGAAATCACGCTGTTCGGGCGTGTATCCCTCACGCACCGGCCCCGGCAACCTGGCTACCTCGTAGACGACCCCGAGATGCTCGTTGTCATGGATCGCCACCTCTCCGCGGCTCCAGGAGGCGTAGACATTGCGCCAAAAGGCGACATTGTCGGCGATCTCCGGCGGTTCCGGGAAGACTCCGGTCGCACGGTAGTCAACTCGTTCCGGTGCGGAGGCGCATCCGGCCAGCAACAGGATCAAAACAAGCAGCAACGGCAGACGCCGGTCCGCAATCGATTCGAACATGGTCGACCCCCTCCCAAAACGCTGGCCGTGCGCGTCTGTATCATAGACGCACACGCCGGTCAGCAGCGCACGAGCGGCCAGGTACCCCCCGAGCCGCCTCAACCCCTTATAGAGTAGTCTGGCCGAGTCTCTTTGCCCAGTCCGGAATGACCCTAAGTCTTTCGTGCATCCAGAGGCTTATCGCGCATTCATCGCCAACTGGGTAAACTGTCGGCCGTTGTCATGCGCAGCCAGGCCCCGGCGATTTCGGTGGCCAAGCGTTCGCTGAGGCGCTCCCACAGATCGCCTTTTTTCGTGAAATCAACGAACTTTTCCGCGCCGATCAACTCGCGCGCGACGTAACTGGCACTACCCAAGCCATCGACCAAGCCCATCTCGACGCTCTGCTCGCCACTCCAGAACAAGCCGCTGAAGATCGCCTCATCCCCATTGAGACGGTCGCCACGGCCGGCCTTCACGGCTGCGATGAATTGCTGATGCAACTCATCGAGGACCCCTTGGAGAAAATCCCGTTGCTTGTCGGTCATCGGCGAGAAGGGATCCAGAATCCCCTTGTTCTGGCCGGCCGTCATCAGGCGCCGCTCGATACCGAGCTTGTCGATCAGTTCCTCCAGACCGAAGCCATCGATCCGCACCCCGATCGATCCGATCAGGCTTGCCTTATCCGCATAGATCTCGTCAGCCGCGACGGCGATGTAATAGGCTCCCGACGCGCACAGGTCGGCCGCCACCGCGTAGACCGGCATCGCCCGGTCGTGATCCTCGAGATACTGGGCCTTGAGCCGCCGGATCTCGTCGTTGATGTATCCAGCCTGCACGGGGCTCCCACCGGGACTGTTGATACGCAGGACCACGCCACGCGTGCGCTCGTCCTCGAAGGCGGCCCGCAGCGCCCCGACGACGCGGTCCGCGCTGGCTCGCGTATCCGGCGCGATGATCCCTTTGACCTCGATCAGGGCCGTATGTCCCTCGCCGTCCCTGACGCGATCGACCAGATCCTCGGCATAAAAGGAAATCAGGACCGCGAACAGGTAGACGAGGAACAACCCCTTGAAAAAACTCGACCAACGCCGTCGACGACGGCGCTCGCGCAGGTACTCGTTGGCCATGTGCCCGATCATGGCCTGCTCCCAGTTAGGGGCACCCGGCTGGGGCAAATCCCGACCAGCTCGTCTCCAGAATCGCCAATTCATGTTGTTCCTTCTCTTCTATCTCGTTCGTTGCCGGACCCCGGACCTGACTGGCCATCGGGGATCGGATCGTGACATTCCAACCAGGCCGGCAGCTCGCCCAGCACCTCGAGGCAGCCCAGCGGGCGATGTGCGAGCAATCGTTCGCGCGCGTGGACGCCGTAAGCAACGGCCAAGGCACCGACACCCGCGTTACGGGCCATTTCCATGTCGTACTCGGTATCGCCGACCATCAAGGTCTCGCTCGGCGCGATCCGCAGCTCGTCCATCAGCTGGAGCAGCATCTCCGGGTGGGGCTTCGATCGCGTCTCATCCGCGCACCGCGTCGCTTGAAAGAACCCATCGAGCGACGTGGTAGCCAACGCCTCGTCGAGCCCACGACGGCTCTTTCCGGTCGCGACGCCCAACCGGTAGCCGCGTCGGTCCAGCCACGAGAGGATGGCACGAGCATCCGGGAAAAGCTCCGATGGTGTCTCGTTGCCGCCCAGAAAATGCGTACGATAACGATCCTCGACCGCCCGCCGGGCCTCGATGTCGGCGTCCGGCCACAGCATCGCCATCGCCTCCTCCAGCCCGAGTCCGATCACGTTGCGCGCTGCCTCGACGGGCGGCGGCGGTTCACCGATATCGACGAACGCCGCTTGAATGCACGCGACGATCCGGGCCTCCGAATCCATCAGAGTCCCATCCCAGTCGAACACGATCAGCCTCAGACTCACGATGGACCTCCCAAGGTCATCAATAGCGCCTCCAATTCATCCGGAAGTGGCGCCTGCACACGCAGCCGCCGACCATCGGCGAGTCCCGGTATCCCGAGACTCGCCGCATGCAGGAAAAGCCGCTTCAGCCCGCGTTGGCGAAACCGGCGGTTCGACTCGGCGGCGCCATATTTCTCGTCCCCGGCCACGGGTTGTCCGAGATAAGCGGCATGAACCCGAATCTGATGCGTGCGCCCGGTCAAGGGTTGCACCTCGACCAGGGTCGCCCCGGGCAGCACGCGCAGACGCCGGAACCGCGTCCTCGCCGGCTTGCCGTCGCGTGCGTCGACACAGACCATCCGCTCGCCGCCGCGCAGGCGATACTTGCGCAGTGGGGCTTCCACCACCACTTCGGTCCGCGGTAGTTCGCCGACCAGCAGCGCCAAATAGCGCTTGTCGATATCCTGTTCACGCAGAAGACGATGCAATTCGCGCAGCAGACTGCGCCGCTTGCTGATCAACAAGCAGCCCGAGGTCTCGCGATCCAGACGATGCACCAGCTCGAGACCCTGCTCCGGGCGGGCCACGCGAACCTGCTCGATCAAACCATGACTGAGCCCGCTGCCGCCATGGACAGCCAGACCAGATGGTTTATCCAGGATCAAGAGGGCATCATCCTCGTACAGGACCGCGTCGTCGATCCACGTCAGTCCGTGCCTCGGCGGATCCGGTGCGTCGGACGCCGCCGCCATCCGCAAGGGAGGGATCCGTATCTCATCGCCGGAACACAGACGGTAGTCGGGCTTGACGCGACCTTTGTTGACCCGCACCTCCCCTCGGCGAAGCAGGCGATAAATCCGACTCCTCGGCACACCCTTGAGATGACCGATCAGAAAGTTGTCGATCCGCTGCCCGGCGCCATCGCAATCGATACGCAACCATCGCGGACCAGGATCGGCAAGACTCGACGAACACGATGACGCGGCCACAGGCATCAATTGATGGGAAGTATGAAGGTTGCTAATATCGGTCACTTGCGCTGCCCAATCCTTAAGCGAATTTTCGGGCGGCTAGCCCCCTTGACCGGCCCCAGGCCCGGACCGATGCGTACACGCCGTCGCCGACCCTCCGACCACGCAGGGCATCCGAGACGACCGGAGGCAAAGGTCCCAACCAGGTTCGGCGAGGGTGGGCGGATTGTACACCGAGATATCCGCTGGTGCGTCTTCAGCCGGGCTTGGCTGCGCAAGCGTAAGCCCCGGCGCCCTACTAGCCTCCTCCGGGACTGCGAACGAACCTCGCCGCAGATCCCACTGAACCACCGCCGTCTTTGCGGCGGTACCCTATTTGAATACCTGCGGCACGGTCCACTCCATGCAACCTTGGCCGGACGTTGACGAGAACCCATCATCCCGCTGCCTTCCAGCTCGGAACGGGGCTCTGGGTCAAGGCGGCAGAACACGGAACGCGGGTCGCTTCGCGACGAACGGGATTCGCGCTGTGACTTCGGGCTGGGGCACGTGCCGATGGACGAAACAGGAACCACATGAAACGAATGCTGATCAACGCGACGCAACCAGAAGAATTGCGCGTCGCGACCGTTGACGGTCAACAGCTTTACAACCTGGATATCGAATCCCCCGGGCGGGAACAGAAAAAAGCCAATATCTACAAGGGTCGGATTACACGAATCGAACCGAGCCTCGAGGCCGCGTTCGTCGATTATGGCGCCGAACGCCACGGCTTCCTACCCCTCAAGGAGATCGCACGCTCCAATTTCGACCCGGACGGCGTCAAGCCCGGCACGCGCATCAATATTCGCGACGCGATCAAAGAAGGACGCGAAGTCGTCGTTCAGATCGACAAGGAAGAACGAGGCAGCAAAGGGGCGGCACTGACCACCTTCATCTCGCTGGCCGGTCGTTACCTGGTCTTGATGCCGAACAATCCCCGCGCCGGCGGCGTCTCGCGGCGCATCGAGGGGGAGGATCGCACCGAGCTGCGCGCAGCCATGAGTCAATTGCAGATTCCCGAGGACATGGGACTCATTGTCCGAACGGCAGGGGTCGGCAAGAACGTCGAAGAGCTGCAATGGGACCTGGACTACCTGCTCCAACTGTGGCGCGCGATCGAGAAGTCGGCGGCCGAGCGCGCGGCCCCGTTTCTGATCTATCAGGAAAGCGACGTCATCATTCGATCGATTCGCGACTATTTGCGCGCCGACATCGGCGAGATCGTGATCGACGACCGCAAGGTTTACGAGAAGGCCGAGCAGTTCATGCGCCAGGTCATGCCCGGGAACCTGAAAAAACTGCGCCTCTATGAGGATGAGGTACCGCTCTTCACGCGGTACCAGATCGAGAGTCAGATCGAATCCGTCTTCCAGCGGATGGTGCAGCTCCCATCTGGCGGTTCGATCGTCATCGATCATACCGAAGCCTTGACGTCGATTGACATCAACTCGGCCCGCGCGACCAAGGGGGCCGACATCGAAGAAACCGCGCTGAACACGAACCTGGAGGCGGCCGATGAGATCGCCCGGCAACTGCGGTTACGCGATCTCGGCGGCCTGTTCGTCATCGATTTCATCGACATGACGCCGGCAAAACATCAACGCGAGGTCGAGAATCGGCTGCGCGAAGCACTCAAACAAGACCGAGCCCGTGTTCAGGTTGCGCGGATCTCCCGTTTCGGCCTGCTCGAGATGTCCCGCCAACGTCTGCGGCCATCGCTCGGCGAAGCCAGCCAACAGGTGTGCCCGCGCTGCCGCGGTCAGGGCACCATCCGCAGCGTCGAGTCCCTGTCGCTGTCGATCCTCCGCATCATCGAAGAGGAGGCGATGAAGGACAATACGCAGCGCATCCTCGCGCGCTTGCCCGTCGATGTCGCGACCTTCTTGCTCAACGAGAAGCGACGCAGCATCCTCGACATCGAGCAGCGCCAGGATATCGAGGTCATCCTGTTGCCGACCAAGCATCTGGAGACCCCCGACTACACGATCGAGCGGATCCGCTCGCAAGATCTGGCCAAGTATCCAAGAGAACAGGCCAGCTATGCCTACACAGCGACGACCGAGAGCCCGGCGCTCGCCGCGGGGCGCGCACCCGAGGCCCTCAAGCTGCAGGAACCAGCCGTCAAGCACATGACGCCGCTCTCGCCGGCGCCACGGCCGTCCGAGCCCGAGGCGCTCCGCACCCGACCAGCGGCCTACCCGCGCCCGCCGGGCCGTGTTCAGTCGCTGTCGTCCGAACCCACGCCGGGGACCGGTGCCGAGCGGCATCCGGAGCCCTTGTTGAAAAGGATCTGGACCAGCATCTTCACGCCGCGTCCCCATTCCGACGACGAGACATCGGCCCACCCCCCCGGTCCGGCTTATCGCCGCGACCACGAATCCGACCCAGGCGCCGAGGCGTCGTATAAGGGCCGCGACCAGGATGACGGGGACAAGGACCAACCGAGGCACCGCGTCGACCAGGGCTCGAGCCAAAAGCGACCTATACCAGCCTCGATCGCCGGACCCGCCCTGGCGGAAGGGACGCTGTCGCACCGCCGTGACGGCCCGACCGCCAACGGTGAAGCGGACCACGGCCGAGCCAATGAACGTCGCTCCCGCGGGCGCGGCCGGCGTCCCGGCGTCGATGGATCGCGCCGCGGTGACCCACGCGGGCGCGGATCGTCTGGCCAAGAGGAGCGAGGCGATTCCGCGCACGATCAGTCCAAACCGGACAATAGCGCCACGGGATCGAATCGACCGTCGCCTTCGCGAGGCGTTGAAGCCAACGGGAAGCGACCGGCGACGACCGCCGACACGACGGCGGCGAGTCAAGGCCGGGCGCTGATGCTCCCGACCGACGCTGTCGTTGCGCCATCGACAATCCAGCCACCTCGGCTGCCCACTGCCGTTCCCGACGACGAGGCACCGACCGACCAGCAGGGATCCGAGGTGGTGTCCGCGAATCCGACCGATCAAGCACCGACCAAATCCCGCTCGAGTCGCCGACGGCGCGGCGGGCGTGGTCGCCGGCGCCCTGCCAGCCAGCGCGACGACGCGAGACCGGCCCCCGGCGAGGATTCGATCCCAACGCAGGGGGCTCCAACCGCGGAAGGGACAGCACCGGCGCGAACCGAGTCCCGGCCTGACGAAGCCGCGCCGCGGACGCCGAGCGGCCAGTCGCTCGTTGCGAGCGACTCGGCGCCCTCGTCCTCCACTGGTCCACAGCCTTCCACCGACTCGACCGCCATCGGCGGTGCGCCACAACCGTCTATGAGCGACAGATCGCCGCAGGGCGCGGCGCCCGGACCGGGCTTGACCGATCCAGCGGTGGCGACGGGACCGACGGCCGGTCATGCGGCGTCTCGGGGTGCCGACTCGGATGCCGACTCCGGGTCGCACGCGCCGCAGTCGGTGGAGCCGGATCTACCCCCGGCAAGGACCACGGTCCCGTCATCGGAGGCCACCAGCCGGCTCGCCCCCGAACCGTCGGAGCGAGACCGCGATCACCCGTTTACGCCGCGACCGGACGCGGATGTCAGCCATAGGGAGTCGGGGCGAACAGACGCGCCGACCGACCATCTGGACGCCCCGAAACCGGCACCCGCGAGGCCGGCTGGTTCGGCCGCCACCATCGCCGACCCAGGTCCCGCGACCGGCGACCCGGCGCCGGATGCAGCCGGACCCGCTCCGCGCCGACAGGAGGGCGGCTCGTCGCATCCAGGACCTGTCGCAGACGGCTCGGGAGATGCGGATTCGCGGTCATCCTGACCAGAAACGCGCCCTGGCGGCGCGGGGTCACCATGGCCATGGTGGCCCCGCGTCGCTCGCGTGAGCCGCGAACCGTTCGCGCCTCCCGATCGCTTCTCGTCCACCGAGGCGCAGACCTGGTTTGCTCACGCGGTCAATCGTCGACGAGATGCCGGCGACGGATGTCGGCGAGCAGACCCTGCGCGGCCGCCTCGACCATGTCGAAGACCCGCTCGAAACCATTCGGCCCGCCGTAATAGGGGTCCGGCACCTCGCGGTTCGGCCACTCCGGCGCGAAGTCCATGAATAACTTGAGCTTATGAGCCTCACTGCGAGGACAGATCTGCGCCAGCAACCGCCGGTTGTCGTCGTCCATCGCTAACACATAGTGGAAACTGGCGAAATCCTCGACCACCACTTGGCGGGCACGGATTCGACTCAGATCGATGCCGCGGGCCCGAGCGGTCTTCTGCGCACGCGGATCCGGCGGATCTCCGACATGGTAAGCATGGGTACCAGCCGAATCCGTCACGATCCGATGCGCGACCCCGGCATCTTCGATCAGCCGTCCAAACACGCCTTCCGCAGTCGGGGACCGGCAGATATTCCCCATGCAAACGAAAAGCACTCTGACAGGCAAAGCCTTGTTCATAGGATGTCCCCCATAGCCGGCGGGTCAATGCCGCACCGAATGCCACCGCGAAGCAGGCACCAACTGGTCAGCCGCGATGATAACGCAAGGCGTCATCCACCCGTGCTTCGGACAGGCACGATCCGAGTGCCGAGACTGGGATCGCCATGATGCACTGCACCAGCTTGAGGCATCGCGGGATCACAGCGTGCGACCAGAGCACCCAGACCGACCGAAAAAATGGCCCGTGAAGCGATGCCAAGATGCGATAGAACAAACACTAACCTTGAAACACAGCGGCGATGGAGCGAGGTAGGCACAGATCATGCTTAATCAAACTCGAAAAGGCACTCTGCCCCATCGTCTGCGTTCTCTGACCTCCTCAGTGGTGATTTACCCCCGCCTCACAGCGGGGGCATTTTTTTCCGCCGATCAGGATGGTCGACGCTGCGTCGCCAGCCATGCCACTACCCTGCCCAGATCCGCATGCGTATCGACTCCAGGCGGTCCCGGCGATACCGCCGCGAGATCGACATGGATAGGTACCCCATGCCAGAGGGCGCGCAATTGCTCGAGGGATTCGGCGAGCTCGAGCGGCACCGGCGGCCAGGCGACGAAACGGGTCACGAACTCGGCTCGATAGGCATAAAGCCCAATGTGACGAAGAAACAGCCTGTCGCCCGGCAGGCTCGACTCGCCTTTCAGAAACTCATCGCGATGCCAGGGTATCGGTGCCCGGGAGAAGTACAGGGCCATGCCCTCGGTGTCGGTGACCACCTTGACCACGTGCGGATCGAACAGCACTCGGCGATCGGTGATCGGTTCGGCCAAGGTCGCAGCACCCAGTCCATCGCGAGCGGCCAGGTTCGCCGCGACCTGATCGATCAATGCGGCGGGCATCCCTGGCTCGTCGCCCTGTAGGTTGACGACCAGGGTATCATCCGCCCAGCCTCGCAGCTCGATCACCTCGGCGATTCGGTCGGTGCCGCTGGGATGGTCCGAACGCGTCATCTGGACATCGGCCCCGAAGCGATGACAAACGGCCCTGATCCGTTCGTCGTCGGTCGCGATCAAGACCTCCTCTGCGCCGGACGCACAGGCGCGCTCGTAGACGTGTTGCACCAAGGGCCTTCCTGCGAGGTCGACCAACGGTTTGCCGGGCAAGCGCGTCGAACCATAGCGCGCCGGGATCACAACCTTGAAGGTCATCGAGCGCCTCCGCTCGTCGCGGCAAGGGGCACCGGCCTCACGGCTTCGGCACCTCTTCATCGGGGGCCAGCAAGCGCGCCTCTTCTTCGAGCATGATCGGGATGCCGTCGCGGATCGGGAAGGCCAACCGGTCGGCACGACAGATCAATTCCGCGGCCGCCTGATCGTAGTAGAGCGGCCCCTTGCAGATGGGGCAGACCAAGATGTCCAGCAATCGCTTATCCATTTCGGAGCAAATCCTCGAGTCGTTGTGAAAAAGCGGCCGCGAAGCTCGCGTCCAAGCGGGCCGCAACCGGAAGATACCAGTGGTCCACCGCGGCCATTCGGGCACATTTGACGGCGTCTTTCTCGGTCATGATCACCGGGCCGCTTGGCCACCGCCGGACATCATCCGAACCGTACCGGTGGTGATCAGGGTATCGCCACTCCCGGACGATCAAACCCGCGGCACGCAACCCCTCGAAGAAACGAAGTGGGTTACCGATGCCGGCCACGGCCGTCACGGCCCGACCACGCCATGCGGCCAGGTCGGCGATCCGTTCGGGGTCGCGCAGGTTGACGACCCGGTCTCCGATCAGGTCCATCCGATAGCCGCCCGGCCAATCAGCGCCGTGGCCAACGACCATGTCCACAGTATCGACCCGTGCCGCCGGCTCGCGCAACGGCCCAGCCGGCAGACAGAGGCCGTTACCGAGGCCGCGCTGGCCATCGATGACCAGGATCTCGAGGTCGCGGGGCAGCCGGTAATGCTGAAGGCCGTCGTCGCTGAGGATGATATCGCACCCCCCACGCGCGATGAGCCAGGCTCCTGCGGCGCGGCGATCGGGACCCGCGACGACGTTCACCCCGGTGCGTCGCGCCAGCACCACGGCCTCGTCGCCGACCAGATCCGGATCACTGTCTGGCGTCACCCATTGCGGCCATCGGCGTGCCTGACCGCGATAGCCGCGGGTGAGGATCCCTGGGCGATACCCCCCTCTGAGCAGCCAATCGGCGAGCCAGATGACCAGTGGGGTCTTGCCCGTGCCACCGACCGTGAGATTACCGACGACGATGACCAGCGCCGGCAAGCGCCGCCTGGGGTCGCGACGGCCCCGATGTAGGCGCTGCCGAACCCGGACCAACCCTTCGAAGAGCCAGGATAGCGGGCGCAACGGATACCCGAGCGGGTGCCCCCGATACCAGATGTCCTCGGCGATCATTCGATGGCGCCGGCGAACTGCATCTGACGCAGACGGACATAATGACCGTCGCAGCCGAGCAGTGCTCGATGGGTCCCCTGCTCGACGATGCGGCCTTCGTGCAGCACGATGATGCGATCGGCCTGTTCGATCGTCGAGAGTCGGTGGGCAATGATCAATGTCGTACGGTTGCGCATCAGCGCATCCAGCGCGCTCTGGATGTGGCGTTCCGACTCGGAGTCGAGCGCCGAGGTCGCTTCGTCGAGGATCAGGATCGGCGCATCCTTCAGCATCGCGCGCGCAATCGCGAGTCGCTGCCGCTGACCACCGGACAGCAGTACGCCGTGATCGCCGATCCGCGTCTCGAAGCCGGCCGGCAAGGCCTGGATGAACTCCAGCGCGTGTGCCGCGGCGGCCACCCGTTCCAAGTCGGCCGTCGTCACCTCGCCGATCCGCCCATACGCGATGTTGTTCGCAACCGTATCGTTGAACAAGACGACATCCTGGCTGACCAGCGAGATCTGCGCGCGGAGGCTGGCCAGCCTCAAGTCGCCGATCTCGATCCCATCGAGCAGGATCCGCCCGGCCGTCGCATCGTAGAAGCGCGGCAATAGATTGGCCAGGGTCGTCTTGCCGCTGCCGGAACGGCCGACGAGGGCCACCGTCTCACCGGCAGCGATGGTCAGATCGATGTCTCGGAGTACCGGACCCTTGTCGTCCGAGTACCGGTGAGCAACCCCGATGTATTCGATGCGCCCCTGCGCACGGTCGAGGGTTCGCTGCCCGGTGTCCCGTTCCCGCTCACCATCGATCAATTCGAACAGACTGGCTGCGGCAACGATGCCCCGCTGCAGTTGGGAGTTGACGGCCGTCAGGCGCTTCAACGGCCCCAAGAGTAGCGCCATTGCGACGATGAAGGACATGAAGGTGCCCACGGTCATGTCCTCGCGCAACCCTTGCAAGGTCGATAGATAGACCACGATGGCAATCGCGAGCGCCGCGATCAATTGGACCACGGGCACACTGACGGCTTCGGTCGCGACCATCCGCATTTGCAGCGACCGGGTCTTTTCGTTGACCCAGCCGAAACGTTGCGACTCTTGTCCCTCCCCGCCGAAGGCCTTGACGACACGATGCCCTTCGATCACCTGCTGGGCGGTCTGAGTCAGATCGCCGATCCGCTCCTGGATGCGTTGGCTGTAACGGCGAAAACGCCCGGTTGCGAATTTGATCGACAGCGCCATCGGCGGGCCGATCAGCAAGAAGATCGCCGCCAGGGCCACGTCGACATAGACCATGAAGGCCAGCAGGCCGATCACGGTAAAGCCGTCGCGGATCAGCGTCGTCAACGCATAGGTAGCGGCCGTGGCCACGTTCTCGACGTTATAGGTCAGTTTCGCGAGGATCTGGCCCGAGCTGTTGTTGTCGTAATAACGCGTCGGCGAACGCAGCAACTGCTCGAACATCTCGCGGCGCAGGTCGGCGACGACCCGGCGACCGACCCACTTCAGGCAGTAGGTATCGACGAAGCCAGCGAGGCCGCGAATCACGAAGAGCCCGATCAACAGAAAAGGCATCATCCGCACGACATCGATGTCGCGGTCGACGAAGCTGCCGTCGAGGAGCGGCTTCATCAGGGCCGCGAAGGCCGGCTCGGTCGCCGCGAAGATCAACATGCCGACGACGGCGATCGCGAAGACCCCGCGATAGGGCATCGCATAGCCCAACAGGCGCCGATAGATCTGGCGCGCGACAGCGGAACCCGGAGCGATGGTCATGGGGCGGGATCGGCGGACGCGGGTTCTGTCGGACGCACGGCCGCGAACTGAATCCGCACCAACCCGATTCGACCCAGGACATCCAGTGCGGTCATGACCGCCTGATGCGGGGTCTGGGCATCGGCCTTGATCAGCACCGGTCGCTCGAGCGCGTCGCCGAGCACTGCGCGGACGGCACGCTCGAGATGGGCCGGCGAATCCCCATCCAGGCGTCGATCGGTGACATGGAAGGCCCCGACCCGGTCGATCTCGATCGTCAAGATATCCGGCTCCTCGACCAAGGCCGGCTCGCCCTCGGCCCGCGGCAGGTCGATCTGCAGACCCGTGTCCTCTTGGAAGGTCGTCGACACCATGAAGAAGATCAACAGCAGGAACACCACATCGATCAGCGGGGCCAGATTGATGTCAGGCGCCGCCGGACGCCGCGGCCGGAGATTCATGCGCCCACCTCGTCGTCATGCTCGCGCTCACCTTTGATGACCTCGACCAACCGCAACGCCTGCTCTTCCATGCCGATCGCCAACGCATCGACCCGGCTGTTGAAGATGCGATGAAAGATCAGACTCGGGATCGCGACCGACAGGCCCGCCGCTGTGGTGATCAACGCCTGCGAGATACCGCCGGCCAGCATCCCGGGGTGGCCGACCCCGGCGCTGACGATGACCCCGAACACCTCGATCATGCCGAACACGGTGCCGAGCAGACCTAGCAGCGGCGTCACGGCCGCGATCGTCCCCAAGGTCGTCAGGTACCGCTCCAGACCCGCGACGACCTGGCGGCCGGTATCGTGAATGGCCTCCTTCATGACCTCGCGCGAGTGATACCGATTGATCAGGCCGGCGCTCAAGATCCGACCCAACGGCGACCCTTCACGGATCTCTAGGATGCGCGCGCGCGTGAGCTGACCCGCACTGTGCCACTGCCAGATGCGTGTCACCAGACCGTCGGGCATGATGCGCGTTCGCCGCAAGGCCCAGGCCCGTTCCAGCACGATGGCGGTGGCGACGATCGAGCAGGCGATGATGGGCACCATCAGCCAGCCACCCGCTTGCATCAATTCGAGCACCGAGGGTATTCCTCTTAATAGATAGATTGAGATCACATCGGCGATGATGGCGACCAAAGCCGGTCGGCGAGGGTCGGTCGCGCGATCCTCGAGCAGCGACCGACCCGACCAGCGTGCCGCCCGCGCGCCGGGTCGCCATGATACCCGAACGGTCAACCGACAGACGAACCGAAAGACGTGCAATCGATTGCCGGGATCCCGGGCTCTCGGTAGACTTAGAGATCCACCGCGATACGAAACCGGTGGCCCGGTCGCTCCGCGACCCATCCCCTCATGGTTTCTGAGCACATCCCGGACCGACTGGTTACCGGAAGTCCTGGCATCCATCACCTGACCAGAAGATCACCGACCACTGGAGTCATCATGGCCGTCGAGCGCACCTTGTCGATCATCAAACCCAATGCCGTAGCCAAGAACGCGATCGGCGCCATCCTGTCCCGTTTCGAACAGGCCGGCCTGCGAATCGTCGCGGCCCGCATGCTGCACCTGAGCCGTGAGCAGGCCACGGCCTTCTATGCCGTCCACCGGGAACGCCCCTTTTTCGCGGAACTCGTCGAGTTCATGACCTCGGGCCCGGTCACGGTCCAGGTTCTCGAGGGCGAAGGGGCCATCGCCCTCCATCGTGAGGTGATGGGGGCGACCGACCCGGCCAAGGCCGCGCCCGGGACCATTCGCGCCGATTTTGCCGACTCGCTGACCGAAAACGCCGTACATGGCTCCGACTCGGCCGAGACCGCTGCTGCCGAGATCGCGTTCTTCTTCCCGGAGGGGGTTTGTGAACGCACCCGTTGACACGGGTTTTGGTTCTGTCCCGGCCGAGCGGATCGAGCTACTCGATCTGGACCGGCCCGGGCTCGAACGCCTCGTGCTGGGATGGGGCTTCAAGGCCTTCCACGGACGAAATCTGTTCAAGTGGATCCACAAGCACGGCGTGACCGATTTCACGGCCATGACGGACCTGCCCATTGCGTTGCGTGAGCGGCTCGCCGCGAGCGGTCGAGTCGCGCCACCGCGGGTCACGCGCCAACTCCCCTCCTCCGATGGAACCATCAAGTGGTTGATCGAGGTGGAGGGAGGGCAGCACATCGAGACCGTGCTGATACCCGAGAACGATCGCCGCACCCTGTGCATATCGTCGCAAGTGGGTTGCGCCCTCGAGTGCGCCTTCTGCGCGACGGGCCGCCAGGGCTTCAACCGGAACCTGCGGGTCTCCGAGATCATCGGCCAGGTGTGGCTGGCTACGCGCCACCTGGGTGCGCCGCCATCGAACATCGTATTGATGGGCATGGGCGAGCCGCTCGCGAACTTCGATGCGGTCGTCACGGCGACGGCCATGATGCAGGATGATTTGGGTTACATGGTCTCCCGGCACCGGGTCACCCTCAGCACCTCGGGTCTGGTGCCCCAGATCCACCGATTGCGGGAGGTCGCCGATGTCGCCCTGGCCGTGTCGTTGCACGCGCCGAACGATCGGCTGCGCGACGAACTGGTCCCGATCAATCGCAAGTACCCGCTCGCCGAGTTGATCCCGGCCTGCCGCGCCTATGTCGCCGCCGACAAGCGCCGCCGGATCACTTGGGAATATGTGATGCTCGACGGCGTCAATGACCGACTCGAACACGCCAAACAACTGATTCGATTGCTCGAGGGAACGCCGTCGAAGGTCAACCTGATTCCTTTCAACCCATTTCCGGGAAGCGATTTCCAAACCTCCCCGCCCGAGCGGGTCGAGGCCTTCCGCTTCCGCTTGATCCGGTCCGGGATCGTCACGACGACGCGCAAGACCCGCGGCGATGAGATCGCCGCCGCCTGCGGCCAATTGGTGGGACGGGTTCTCGATCGCACGCGCCGCTCGGCGAGTCGCCCCGCGCCGACGGTCGGGGTCCACCGATGAGGAACGCGGTGCGCCTGATCGCGATGGCCGCTCTGTCGGTCCTGCTCGGGGCCTGCGCCAGCACCGGCGACACCGTGGATGACGGGGTGACACGGTTCACCACGCAACAGCGGGAAAGCCCCGGGGACCTCTATGTGGCCCTGGCCGCCGAGTATTATCGGATGGGCCAGATGGAGGCCGCATTGGAGCGCGCGCAGCGGGCGCTACAGATCGACAATCGCAACGGACGCGCACACTATTTGATGGCACTGATCCTGCAGAGCATCGGCGAGGATACCTCTGCGGCGAGACACTTCGAACAGGCGATCAGCCTCGAGCCGCAAAACGGCGACTTCCGGAATGCCTGGGGCGCCTTCCTGTGCCGGCAAGGTCGCTACGCGGAGGCCGATGCCCAGTTCACGGAGGCCCTCGCCAATCCGTTGTTCGCCGCACCCGCCGTGACCCTGACCAATGCTGCGGTCTGTGCGATCAACAGCGGAGACCCGACCAAGGGCGAAGGCTATCTGCGCCAGGCCTTGGCCCGCGAACCAAATTTCGCCCCAGCCCTCCTGCGGATGGCCGAGATCGAATACCAGCGCGGCGACCACCGCACCGCCCGCGGCTATCTCGAGCGGCTCATGCAGACGGGTCCGGTGACACCCCAGGCCCTGCTGCTCGGCGTGCGTGTCGAACGGGCGCTCGGTAACCGGCAAGGTGCGCAAACCTATGCTCAATACCTGCGCCAGGCTTTTCCCGAGGCTCCCGAGAACAACGAACTGCGATCGCTATGAAGGATCACCAAGCCTTTTTTCCGGACACCGATGCTGCTGCGCTGCCCGACCAGGCCGGACCAGGGCGTCGACTGCGACAAGCCCGCGAGGCTCATGGGCTGACTCGCGAACAGGTCGCCGCGGATCTGCACCTGAAGCTGTCGCTCGTCGCGGCCCTCGAACAGGACCGTTTCGAGGATCTTCCCGGCCAGGTCTTCGTCACCGGTTACCTGCGCAACTACGCCCGTCTCCTCGGTCTCGACTCGGAGCCGCTGATCCAAGCCTATCGTGCCGTGCATCGCCCGACCGAATCACCCGTTCGGCGACGGGTCACCGGCGCTTCACGCCGCCAAATCGGAAGCGGACACCTGATCATCCGCTTGATCAGTGCCACGCTCGCGATCGGGATCGTGACCCTGCTGCTCTTGTGGTGGCAGAACAGTCATATACCGATCGGATTCCATGAGACGGCCGAGATCCAGGACGAGGCCACCCTAACGATATCGGACCGCGCGATGGACGACGACGTCCTGATCGGTCCGGCACCGGCGATCGACGATGGTCTCCTGACCAGCCCGGCACCGGCCTCGCCGATCCCCGACGAATTGGTCGAGTCTCGTCTGGAGTCGGACTCGCTCGCGGCAGCCACGGTCGACGAGGAACCCAGGGCACCGGCGCCAGACGAGACGGCGCTGGACCAGGACCGGATGAACCGCGCGGCGCCGATCGAGCCCTCCGAAGCCACGACAAGCCGCGTCGAGCTCGCCTTCGATGGTCCCTGCTGGGTCGATATTCGCGATGCGACACGCGAGTTCAAGCTCTTCGGTGAGATGGCCAAGGGTGATCACCGCGTCCTGGAGGGGACCCCGCCTTGGTCGATGATCATCGGCAACGCCGCGGCCGTGACCATCCGGATCGATGGCGAGCCGTTCGACCTGGCCAGCCGCGCGCGCGGCAACGTCGCCCGCTTCACCCTCGACCCAACGACCAACCAGTGACCGATCGACGAGCGACCAACGACACGATGAGCAAGAACATTCAGGCGATTCGGGGCATGCATGACTTGCTCCCGACGCACAGTCCCCTTTGGCAGCGACTCGAAGACGGTGCACGTGAAGTGCTCGAAGGATACGGCTACCAGGAGATCCGCACCCCCTTGGTCGAGGTCACGGAACTGTTCAAGCGGTCGATCGGCGAGGTCACCGACATCGTCGAGAAGGAGATGTACAGCTTCACCGACCGCAATGGCGACAGCCTGAGCCTGCGCCCCGAAGGCACGGCCAGTTGTGTGCGCGCGGCCATCGAGCACGGCCTGCTGGCGCAGCCGCAACGCCTCTGGTATCGCGGCCCCATGTTCCGCCATGAGCGCCCGCAGCGCGGCCGCTATCGTCAGTTCCATCAAATCGGCGTCGAGGTCTTCGGGTTGGACGGCCCCGATATCGATCTGGAGGTGATCCTGTTGACCCGTCGCCTATGGCGCGCGCTCGGCATCGACGGACTGCGACTGGAGATCAACACCCTCGGCGACGCACCCGAGCGCGCGGCTTATCGTGATGCGCTGACGGCCTACCTCGGTCGTCACCTCGACCAGCTCGATGAGGACAGCCGCAAGCGGCTGCACACCAATCCGCTGCGGATCTTGGATTCGAAGGATCCACGAACACAGGCTGTCGTCGCCGATGCGCCGCGACTGATCGACCACCTCGGCGGCACATCACGCGATCACTTCGCCGCGCTGTGCGCCGGCCTAGACGAGGCCGGACTCGACTACGAACAGAATCCTCGGCTGGTGCGCGGACTCGACTACTACAACCGAACCGTGTTCGAATGGACCACCGACGACCTCGGCGCACAAGGGACGGTCTGCGCTGGTGGGCGCTACGACGGCCTGGTCGAACAGCTTGGTGGCCGTGCAACACCGGCCGTCGGCTTCGCGCTGGGTGTCGAACGGGCGGTCGCTTTGCTCGAGCAACGCGATGATCCGGCCGCACCATCGCTTGATGCCTACCTGGTTGCGGTCGGCGATGCGGCGCAGGCGCGCGCGATCCAGATCGCCGAAGACCTGCGGGATGCCCTTCCTGGGATGCGGCTGATGTGCCATTGCGGTGGCGGCAGCTTCAAGAGCCAGTTCAAGAAGGCCGACCGCAGCGGCGCCCAACTCGCGCTGGTGCTCGGCGAGGCCGAGTTGGCCCAGGGGCTGATCGGCGTCAAGCCGCTGCGCGGCACCGGCGAGCAGGAAACCATCGCGATCCGGGATCTGCCCAAGCGTCTGAAGCGTCTAGACTGATGCGCCGCTGCACCCGTCGCGCGGGTCCGGCAACCTGAATCCGCTCATCGAAACCAATACCAACAGTTGGAGAGATCCGTGGCCCGGTACGAAACCGACGAAGAAAAGGTCGAAGCCCTGAAGCGCTGGTGGAAGGAAAACAGCACCGCGGTGATCCTCGGCGTCGTCGTCGGTGTCGGCGCGATCGTCGGCTGGCGCGTCTGGGATGGCTATCAGGAAAACCGCGCCCAGTCCGCATCGGCCGTCTTCGAGCAACTGCTGATGACCGTCGACGCCGGCATCGATCCCGCGGCGGCCTTGGCGCTGACCGAGCGACTCGCCGCCGATTATCGGCCAACCCCCTATGCCGCGTTCGGCTTGCTCGTCAAGGCGCGCGTGGCACTGGAACAAGGCGAGATCGACGAGGCCCAGGGGGCCCTGGAAGGGGCCATCGACGCCGCCCGCGACCCCGCGTTGGCCCGCGTCGCCGCGTTGCGACTGGCGCGCCTGCTCGTATCCGTACAGGATCACGACAGGGCCCTCGCCGTCATCGAGCAGCATGATGACCAGGGCTCTTTCAGCGGTGAGTTCGCCGCGCTGCGTGGCGATATCGCCGTTGCGCGGGGCGACATCGAACAGGCCCGCGCGGCCTATCGGCTTGCCCTCGCCGTCGGCGTCAGTCAAACCCAACTGATCGAGATCAAGCTCGCGGATCTGCCGGAGCCGGGCTAAGGTAATGATTCCAGAATAAGCGGTACCACATCGGGCTCCGATGTCGGGATGCGCTGCGCTTTCCCGACCTACGATTGCGCCGATTATTCTTGAACCGATACGAAGGTGCTGGCTGTCGAATCATGCACCAGCTCGCGTTGGTCGGCCGCCGTCCACAGAGGTTTACCCCGTTGATCGATTTACCCTATCGCTGGCACCCGCCGATCTCCGTCGGCACCCGCTGGGGCCTTGTCGGCCTGCTGCTGGTCGCACTCGGTGGATGCGGCAGCTTGCCATGGCTCGGCCGCGAGAAGGATCCGAACCCGCCCTCGCCGCTGCCTTCGTTCACGCCCGAGGCCGAGTTCGCCATCCAATGGCGCCAGGACGTCGGCCGCGGCAGCGACGGACGCCGGCTGCGCCTGGTCCCGGCGCTGTCCGATGGTCGCCTCTATACTGCCGATGCGCGTGGTCAGGTCACGGCCATCCAAGCCGCGGACGGTCGCCTCCTGTGGCGCCGCGATCTGAAACGACCCTTCAGCGGCGGGCCGGACGCCCACGGCGACCGGCTCGTGATCGGTTCGACGAAGGGTGAACTGCTGGCGCTGACGACTGACGACGGCTCGGAACTCTGGCGCGCGCAAGTTACCAGCGAGATCCTCTCGATCCCGCGCCTGACCGACGACATGGTCGTCGTGCACACCCTCGACGACCATGTTCTGGGCTTCGACGCCGCATCGGGCGACGAACGCTGGCGTTTTACCAGCCAGGCACCGGTTCTGATCCTGCGCGGCAGCAGCAGCCCGGTGATCGTCCCATCGGGCGCCATCGTCGGTTTGTCCGGGGGGCGGCTGATCAAACTGGATCTCGAAGAAGGCGCCCCGCTGTGGACCGTGCGGGTGACCATGCCGACGGGGCGCTCCGAACTGGAGCGGATCACCGATATCGACGCCGATCCGATCGTCGTCGGCGAGACCCTCTATGTCGGCACCTTCAACGGCGACCTGGCCGCGGTCGACGTCGCATCCGGGGCCGTCCTCTGGCGCCGCACCCTCTCGATCTATTCGGGCCTGATCGCCGACCGCGATGCGATCTACGTGACCGATGCGCAAGACCATGTGTGGGCGGCCGAGCCCGATTCCGGAGCGGGCCAATGGCGCCAGGATCAGCTCGCCCATCGCCAATTGAGCCCCCCCGCGTTGCTCGGTGATTGGATCATCGTCGGCGACTTCGAGGGCTATCTGCATGCCCTGGCACGCGAGGATGGCCGGCTCGTCGCTCGCCTGCGCGTCGGCCGCGGGCCTATCAGGGCCCGGCCGCTGGCCGTCGATGGCCGTCTCTACGTGTTCGGCGATGATGGCACGCTCGCCGCCCTGACGCTCGGCACCGCAGGACGACCCGAACGACCCGCGGGCACTGCCACGCAGGACTCGACGACCCGTTCGACGAGCGACGACGGCAACACGGCCAGGTAGAACCACTATGCTTCCCGTCCTAGCGCTCGTCGGCCGCCCGAACGTCGGCAAATCGACGCTGTTCAACCGCCTTACGCGCAGCCGCGACGCGCTGGTGGCCGATATCCCCGGCCTGACCCGCGACCGTCAGTACGGCATCGGGCGAATCGGGCCTGGCCCTTACCTGGTGATCGACACCGGCGGGCTCGACGGCGGTGGAGACCAGCTGGTTGCCCTGATGGCCGGCCAGGTTCAGAAGGCGATCGACGAGGCCGATCACATCTTGTTTCTCGTCGATGCCCACGACGGGCTCCTGCCGGACGATATCGAGATCGCGTCACGCCTGCGTCGCGAGGGCAAGCCCTTGACCCTGGTCGTGAACAAGACCGATCAGCGTGACCCGCTGATGGCCATCGCCGATTTCCATCAGCTGGGACTGGGCGAGCCCCTGCCGATTGCCGCGGTCCAGGGCCGCGGCGTCACCGCCTTGATCGAGCAGGTGCTTGCCGCGCATCCAACCACCGATGAGGCCGCGGCACCCGATGCCGACGACGGGCGCATCCAGGTCGCGATCGTCGGCCGGCCGAACGCCGGGAAGTCGACGCTGATCAACCGGCTGCTCGGCGAGGAGCGGGTCGTGACCTACGATAGCCCCGGCACCACCCGCGACAGCATCCATATCCCGTTCGACCATTTCGGACGGGGCTACACCTTGATCGACACCGCCGGCGTGCGGCGCCGTGCACGGGTCCATGACCCGATCGAAAAATTCAGCATCATCAAGACGCTGCAAGCGATCGCCGAATGCCATGTGGTGATCCTCGTGCTCGATGCCCGAGCCGGTATCGGCGATCACGACGCGACCCTCGCCGGGCATATTCTCGATAGCGGCCGGGCACTCGTCGTTGCCGTCAACAAATGGGATGGCTTGACCCCGGAGATGCGCGGATCGGTCAAGAGCGACCTTGCGCGCAAGCTCGCCTTCCTCGATTTCGCCGCCTACCACTATGTGTCCGCCTTGCACGGCAGCGGTGTCGGCCTGCTGCTCGACGAGGTCGATCGTGTCCATGCCAATGCGACCCGCGATCTTCCGACACCCGAGCTTACCCGGTTGCTCGAGGCCGCGGTCGCCGAACACCAGCCGCCGCTCGTCCATGGCCGCCGCATCAAGCTGCGCTACGCCCACCAAGGGGGGCGCAACCCACCGCTGATCGTGATCCACGGCAGCCAGACCGACGCGGTCCCCGACAGCTACCGCCGTTACCTGACCAACCGCTTCCGGCGCGCGCTCGACCTGCAAGGTACCCCGCTCCGCATCGAATTCCGCACCGGCGCCAACCCCTTTGCCGGCCGCCGCAACAAACTGACGCCCAGCCAGATCAAGAAGCGCCGGCGCCTGCGCGACTTCGTCAACCGGCGCCGATAGCCTCCGGCGTCAGCACGGAGCTGGGACCGGCGAACAGTCTCGCAAGGCCCCCGGGCCTTTGCCCAGGATCGACCCGCCCTCCCCTAACGACCGCATCAGCCCGCCTGGTGCGATCGCCGCACTTCCCGCCGGGCCACCGCCGGGCTCGCAGCAAGACGGCGCCGCGATCCCGGTCTCGGCTCGCCGTATGCGGTCGCCCCATCGCAACAAGGTGCGGAAGAAACCTCGCTTTCAGTCGCGCACGGCCTCATTCAGGTATCGTTCACGTCACCGGTGTTACAAGGCGCTTACCGTTTCACGACAGAGAGATCCGTTGCTCATCATCGGGTCGCGAGGAGACGAACCATGTTGTCCAAAGCCGTCCATGACTTCGGGACTTCGGTGCGGATCGCCCTGTACTCCCATGACACCATGGGGCTCGGCCATATCCGGCGCAATCTCCTCATCGCCGAGGCGCTGGCACGCTCGTCGCTGCGGGCGAGCACCCTGATCATCGCGGGTATCCATGAGGCGGGCGCCTTCACGATGCCGCGGGGTGGAGATTGCCTGACGCTGCCCGCCTACCGGAAAGACCGCCATGGGGACTATGCGCCGCGTTCGCTCTCGATGCCGACCACCGACCTGATAGCCCTGCGCTCGCAGGTGATTGGAACCGCTCTGAAGAACTTCGCCCCCGATTTGTTCATCGTCGATAACGTCCCACGCGGCGCGCTCGGTGAACTGACGCCGGTTCTCGAGCACATGCGGGACCTGGGAAGGACCCGCTGCGTGCTCGGTCTGCGGGACATTCTCGACGCGCCGGAGCGGGTCCTGGACCAGTGGCAACGCCTGGACAATGAGGCGGCCATCCGGGATCACTACGAGGCCGTCTGGGTTTATGGCGACCCCAACATCTACGACGCGATCGAGGAATACGCCTTCCCGTCCGATCTGGCCGCGAAAACCACCTTCACCGGTTACCTCGACCCCACGGCTCGCCTGATTCCCAGCGACAGCGACACCGACCTGTTCGCTTGCCTCCCAAGGGACCTGCGACAAAAGGGTTTTACGCTGTGCATGATCGGCGGCGGCCAGGACGGACTGGCCGTCGCTCAGGCGTTCGCTCAGGCAGACCTGCCAGCCGATGAATACGGGGTGATCGTCACCGGTCCCTTCCTGCCAGCCCTCCAAAAGCAACGCCTGCTGGAGCTGGTCGCCGGCAATCCACGCATTCGGGTACTGGAGTTCCTGCCCGAACCGATGCACCTGATGCGACAGGCCCGGCGGGTCATCGCCATGGGGGGATACAACACCGTCCAGGAGATCCTCTGCCTCGGCAAACCTGCGCTGCTTGTGCCGCGCGACCGGCCACGGCACGAGCAGACCATCCGTGCCCAGCGCCTGCGCGAACGGGGCATGCTCGACTTCGTCGCTGTACAAGAGTGCAGACCACGGACGCTGTCGGCCTGGCTCCATCATGTGGCGACTGCTCCGCTGCCTGCACCGCGCCAGACGCTCGACCGCGATGGTCTCAAACGCCTGCCCACGCTGGCCGCCACCCTGATCGGCGGCCAGCCCATGTATCGGAATCGGACCATCCCCGCGCCATCCACCGGGTGGGCAGGAGGACGGCGTTATGTTGCTGCCTAAGAACCTGCGCGTCGGGTATGTCGTCAAGCGCTACCCGCGTTATTCGGAAACCTTCATCGTCAACGAGATCCTACAACACGAGGAGGCCGGGCTCCCGATCGACATCTTCGCCTTGCGGCCGGTCCTGGAAAGCCACTTTCAGGACGTGCTGGCCGCGGTCCGCGCGCCCGTGAGCTACATCCCGGACAAGGTTTCCAAGGCCACGAGCCTCTGGGAGGCGATCAACGCGGCGCGACGCGGATTACCGGATTTCTGGACGGCCCTCGACGAACTGGGGGACATCGATGCCGAGGATCTCCTGCAGGCGATCGACCTGGCCCTGCGCGCGCGGGAGCGCGGCGTGACCCATTTCCACGCCCATTTCGGCACCGTGGCCGCAACCGTGACCCGCCTGGCCGCGCGTTTCGCCCGGATTCCCTACACGCTCACGCTGCACGCGAAGGATATCTACCACGTCAGCGTCGATCCGGCGCGCATGCGCGAGAAACTGCGCGACGCCGCTTGTGTGATGACCGTCACGGATTACAACCAACGTTATCTGGCTGCGGCCTACGAGCACGCGGCACCCAAGATCATCCGCCTCTATAACGGCCTGAATCTGGAGCGCTTTAACTTTAGGCCACCGACTCGAACCGGTCGCGAAATCCTCGCTGTCGGCCGTCTCGTCGAGAAGAAAGGCTTCGATGTCTTGATCGACGCCTGCGGGATTCTCAGGGACCGGGGCATCGCCTTTTCGTGCCGGATCGTCGGCGAGGGGGTCGAGCGCGCCACTCTCAGTGCCCGAATCGGGCAACTGAATCTCGGTGCCAAGGTCCGCCTGGTGGGGCCGCAGCCCCATGCCGAACTGATCGAAACCTTCCGCGAGGCGGCGGTCGTCGCCGCACCATGCGTCATCGGCGCCGACGGCGACCGCGATGGCCTGCCGACGGTGCTGCTGGAGGCCATGGCCCTCGGGATCCCCTGCGTCGCCACCGACGTCACAGGGATCCCCGAACTGGTGCGCGACGGCGATACCGGTCTGTGCGTGCCGCAGCGCGATCCGCGCGCCTTGGCCGATGCCCTCGAACGTCTGCTGGATGATACCGACCTGGGTATCGATCTCGCGGCCCGCGCCCGATGTGTGATCGAGCAGGATTTCGACATCCGCCGCAACGCCGCGCAGTTGCGGGAATGGTTTGCGGCGGCGCACGAAACAACGGCCGGCCAACGCGAGGATGCCTGACATGTGGCGGGTCGCTTATGTCTGTGCCGATCCAGGCGTGCCGGTATTCGGCACCAAAGGGGCCTCGATTCATGTGCAAGAGGTCGTCCGGGCGCTGCGGCGCGCCGGGGCCGAGGTCACGCTGTTCGCCACGCGGGTGGGCGGCGCCCCCCCTGCCGACCTGCGCGGGATCGCCGTCCAGCTGCTCCCGGGGTTGCCCTCCGGCGAGCCGGCCGTTCGCGAGCAAGCGGCACTGGCCGCCAACCAGGCACTGCGCGCGGCTCTGACCGCGCGTGGACCCTTCGACCTGATCTACGAGCGCTACGCGCTCTGGAGTCACGCCGGCATGGACCACGCGCGCGAAGCGGGTACGCCGGGCCTTCTCGAGGTCAACGCCCCACTGATCGAGGAGCAGGCCCGGCATCGTGCCCTCGTCCATCGCGACGCCGCCGAGCGGGTCGCCGCGCGCGCCTTCACCGCCGCCGATGCCCTGGTTGCGGTATCCACCGGCGTGGCCGCCTATCTAGCGACCTATCCCGGTCTTGAAAGGCGCATCCATATGATCCCCAACGGCGTCGACCCGTTACGTTTCCCCGCCGCGCGCTTCGCGCGACGACCGCCAGCGCGCGAGGACGGCACCTTCACGGTCGGCTTCGTGGGTACGTTGAAGCCCTGGCACGGCCTCGAGATCTTGATGGACGCCTTCGCCCGGCTGCACGCCCGCCATCCGGACTGCCGGCTCCTGATCGTCGGCGAGGGTCCCGAACGTCGGAAGATCGAGGCAACCCTCGAGGACAGGAGGATCGGCTTCGCGGCACGCCTGACCGGGGCCGTGGCCCCGGACCAGGTACCGGAATACCTGGCGGCGATGGACGTCGGCCTCGCGCCCTATCCGGAGCTGCCGGATTTCTATTTCTCACCGTTGAAGGTCTATGAGTACATGGCGGCCGCCTTGCCGGTGGTGGCCAGCCGCGTCGGCGATCTGGACCAAATCGTCCAACCCGAGATCACCGGGCTGCTTTGCCCCCCGGGCGATCCAGCCGCGCTGACAGCGATGCTCGAGCGTCTGCGCGCCGACGCCCCGTTGCGCCGACGTTTGGGCAATGCGGCACGCGCCCGGGCACTGTCCGAATACAGCTGGGATACCGTCGTCACGCGCATCCTGGATCTGGCGGGCCGCGGATCGTCCCGCACCAGCGAACACCGGGCTGCAAAGCTGGCATGACGCGCCGAAAACGGCCAACCACGCTGCCCGAAGCGCTGCCGGGCCTCGGCCGCATCCTGCGCCGTTTTTGGCCCTACCTCCGCAAGCACCTCCTGTTGATCGCCGGGGCCATGCTCGCCCTGTTCGCCAGCATCGGCGCCCGATTGCTGGAACCCTGGCCGCTGAAGTTCGTGATCGACCGCGTGGTGGTCGATGCGCCCGCCGGTGGCGCTTCGGGATGGGCCTGGGTCGATGGCTTGGACCCCATGACGCTGCTGACCTATGCGGCGCTCGCCATGTTGCTGATCGTCGCCGCGCGCGGTGTGGGATCCTACCTCAGCACCATCAGTTTCGCGTTGGTCGGCAATAAGGTGTTGACTGAGGTTCGCGAGGATCTCTATCGCCATCTGCAGCGGCTTTCACTAGGGTTTCACCACAAGGCGAAGACCGGCGATCTGACCATTCGGATCATCGGCGATATCGGGATGTTGAAAGAGACCACGGTGACGGCGATTCTGCCGTTGCTAGCAAACGTGCTGGTGCTCGGCGGCATGGTGGGCATCATGTTGTGGCTGAACTGGCAGTTGGCGCTGATCGCCCTGTTGCCCATGCCGTTGCTCTGGTTGACCAGCGTCAAGGTCGGCCGCCGGATTCAAGAGGTCAGCCGCAAGCAACGCCAGCGCGAGGGTGCGATGGCATCAACCGCCGCGGAATCCATGACGGCGATTCGGGACATCCAGGCTTTGTCGTTGGAGAAGACCTTCGAGAAGGCCTTCACCAGCGAGAGCAGGAAAAGCCTGAAGGAGGGCGTCAAGGCCAAGCGACTCGCGGCCGGACTCGAGCGCACGGTCGATGTGCTGATCGGCCTGTCTTCGGCCCTTGTACTCTGGTTTGGCGCCCGATTGGTGCTGGCCGGTGCTCTGACCCCGGGTGATCTGATTGTGTTTCTTGCGTACCTAAAGAACATCTTCCGCCCGATTCGCGAGTTTGCCAAGTACACCGGTCGGTTAGCCAAAGCCACCGCTGCCGGGGAGCGGGTCGTCGATCTACTGGAACAAACCGCCGAGATTCAGGACCTGCCGAACGCCCGGCCCGCGCCGCCGTTCGTCGGGGCCGTCCAGTTCGATCAGGTCAGTTTCGCATACGAACCGGGCCAGCCGGTCTTGAACCAGATCGACCTGTGTGTCGCGCCAGGGGAGCGGGTCGCGGTGGTCGGCCCCTCCGGGATGGGGAAATCCACGCTGGTCAGCCTGCTGCTGCGCCTTCATGATCCGCGCGAAGGTCGCGTGCTCGTCGACGGCGTCGATATCCGCGAGTACCGTCTCGACTCGTTGCGCGCCCAGATCAGCATCGTGCTGTCCGATAGCCTGCTGTTCGCGGCCAGCGTACGGGACAACATCGGCTATGGGGCGCCCGACGCCAGCACCGAGCAGATCGAACGCGCCGCGCGTCTGGCCAACGCCCATGCGTTTATCACCGCCCTGCCGAACGGCTACGATACCCTCTTGGGCGAGCGCGGCGTGACGCTGTCGAGCGGCCAGCGGCAACGGATTGCGATTGCCCGGGCGGCCCTGCGTCGCGGTCCGATCCTGATCCTCGACGAGCCCACCAGCGGCCTCGACCGCGACAACGAACGGGCGGTGATCGAAGCCCTGGAGAACCTTTCCCGGGGTCGCACCGTATTGATGATCACCCATGATCTCGAACTCGCGGCACGTGCCGACCGAATCCTCTATTTGGAGGCCGGCGGGCTCTCTGAACAGGGTGCCCACGCCGAATTGCTCGGCCGGGGTGGTCGCTATGCCGCCCTGTTCCGGGCGCGCGCCGAACAGCCCCGCCCGAGCCCCGTTCCGGAGACCTCCAATGCTGTCGAATCCTGACCGTCGCATCGTCGCCCAGGATCGCAACCTGCCAGGATTGGCTCTGCTGCTCGACGAACATCACGCGTTGAGCCTGTTTCGCACCGCATGGCCACAGCATCGGCTACAGAGGCTCGCCACCACCTACCTGCGTTACAAACCGGGCGTTCGATGCCTGGCCGGCTACCTCGGTCATACTCGGGATGGTCCGATGCTATGGCACGCCAAGGCCTACACCGCCGACGAGTACACCAATGTCCGCGACGCCGCCGCGCGGGCCTCATCCGACGGAAGCGCTTCCGCACCCGCCCTGCTCGATGACCAGTGCATCGCGGCATGGCATTTCCCCACCGACCGAAAGCTGGTCGGGTTGTCCGACCTCGCATCCGCCGAGCCGCGCGCGCGATGGCTGCGCGAGCAATTGCCCGATAAGACTGCTTTATGGCGGGCTCGCCTCGAGACGCTGCGCTACAAACCCGAACGCCGCTACGTCGGCAAGCTGACGACGGGCGTCCGCGATGAAGCGCTGGCCAAGGTTTACGACCAGCGAGACTTCGAGAATGCATGGCGGGCCGCCAAGACCATCCAGACCTGGACGGTTCGGGAGCCTTTGATCGTCGCCCGACCGCTCGGACGATCCAAGCGTCGACGGTTCATCGTCAGTCAGTGGCTGGCCGGCGAACCCTTGAGCGAGCTCCTGCTCGGTGCCGATTGCTCGGCGGATCGTCTGTGCGAGATCGGCGCGGCGCTCGCCGAATTCCATCGGCAAGTGCCCGACCATCTCGAGCGGGTCGCCCGTGAACACGAGGCCATGGCGGTGCTGGCCGCCGCCAACGCCGCCGCCTGGCTATGCCCGGATCTGGCCCCGAGATTGCGCCGGTTGGCCCCGCGGATCGCCGCGGAGTTGTTGGCGGCACCCGCCGAACAGCGTCCCATCCACGGCGACTTCTCCGCCGATCAGATCTTGGTGGCTGCCCACGGCATCGGCATCATCGACTACGACCGAACGCGAGTAGGGGATCCGGCCGCCGATTTCGGAACCTTCATCGCCCAGTTGGAGCGCAACGAGGTCTGCGGGACGCTACCGGTTGGACGGGCCGGAGAGGTCGCCGAAGCCCTGAACGACGGCTATTGCCGTCAGGCTCGATGCGCCCAGCCCTCGAAGACGGATCTATACGTCGCCGCCGGATTGCTGCGGCTGGCACCGCATGGGTTCCGCAACCGCCTGGTGGATTGGCCGGTCCATATCGAGCACCTATTGCAACGAGCAGAACGGTTTTTCCGCGTGTATTCCCGGAACGAGCAGATCGCCATACCCATCGGAGCAGGAGAGAGGTTCGGCGCATGACGGCCATCGTGAGCGATCCGAACGGCGCCCTCGGCGATCTGGCCATGCCCATGTTGCGGCTGGCGCTGCAACCTGAGTACATGGTGCGACGCCTTCGGGAGTGCCTGCCCCTTGTCCGCCAACTCGCCACCGGTGACGAGCCCATCCGACTACGAGCGATCCATGTGCGCCGACATAAGCCGGGACGACGCTGCCTGATCGAATACGAGTTGATCGATGCCGGACCCCGCGGCGGCGAGACGCGATTGACCCTGCTCGGCAAGGTCCGGGCCAAAGGGCTGGATCACCGCAGCTACGCGGTTCAGGAGGCGTTGTGGCGGACTGGGTTCGGCCCGCCGAGCGAGGACCGGATCGGCGTGCCCGAACCGCTCGGCCTTCTGCCGGATCTGGCGATGTGGCTGCAACGCAAGGTTCCCGGCCAACCGGTGACGGAGTCGTTGACCGGTCCGGATGGTGCCGCGCTAGCGGTGCGGATCGCCGGTGCGCTCCACAAGTTGCAACGCTCCAGCGCTCCGGTGAATCGCCGTCACACCCTGACCGATGAGCTGTCCATCCTGCGCCAGCAGCTTGGGCTGGTGGCCAAGGCGCATCCGGCATGGGCCGTCCGTATTCAGCGCGTGCTGGCAGCGTGCGAGCGCCTGGGCGCCGCCATCGGGCCCGGCCCGTTTGTCCCCAGCCACCGGGATTTCTACCCTGATAACCTGCTGGTGGATCGTGAATGGCTGCATCTGGTCGACCTCGACCTGTGCTGCGAGGCCGATCCGGGGCTGGACATGGGCAACTTCATCGGCCATGTGACCGAGCTCAGCCTGCGGACCCGCCAGGACCCCGAGGCGCTGGCGGATCTCGAACAAACCCTGGAAGACGAATTCTTGCGCCTCGCGGGCGTGGCGTCCCGCACCGCGATTCGGGCCTACGCCACGCTGACGCTGGTCCGGCATATCGCCATCAGCGCCCGGATCCCCGAGCGGCGTCGCTGGACACCCGCAGTGCTCGAACTATCCGAGCGGCGGCTCGGGATCGTGGCGCGTTGAGCCATAGATCCTGGCCCCGCCAGAGATCGGCGGTTCAGCGGTCGTTCGTGGCGGAGCCGATACGCTCGCGCAAGCCACTTCGAGCGCCACGCGTGGTCGGCACCCGTCTTCGCGGCAACTTCCCGGATCCAAGTGCAGCCATCAGAACCGCTCGGAGCTGCGCAACCGCTCCAGCATGCGCTGACGGAAGGCCTCACGCGAAGGCTCCACATCGGACCACGGCTCCAGTATCTCCCCCGCCGCTCGACGGTGCGGGGTCAAGCGCTCCGATGGCCGCGATGGGACAAGCCGTTCGTCGAACTCGAAGCGGCCGCTATCGGCGCTCCCCGAGGGTACGCCAGTGGACCCGCGTTGGATACTGATGTCGGTGTTCTGACCATCGCGGGTGATGACCTTCTGCCCGTCCCGGTAGACACTCACCTGCGACTGGCTGGGGCCGGCCCCATGCTGCTCGATCACGGTCGTCGAACCGCCCGAGTGATGGGTCTGCGCCAGCGCGGCGGCGGTGATCAGGCTGAGCCCCAGGGCTGAACCGATCATCCACCAGTGCCGATGGCGCGAGCAGTGATTTCGCATCGTCATGGGCAGGGCTCCCGAATCAGAGGGTCAAAGTCGAGGGCCAGGTCGTCCCGACCCTCGTTTACGGCCGACGGAGCGGCTATTGGCCGCGATGGCGGTCGGGGTAGCGCAGCGCCTCGTATTGGTATTGCCGGACCTTGTTGTTGTTGACCTCGCCGCTCTGAGCCGTCTGCGCCCAGTTGGACTGACCGGCCTGGACCGTGCGATTGAAGTTGCGCTGACAGTCTTGCTCGACCACCGAGCGGTTCACCCGCTCGTTCTGAATACTGACATTGAAGCAAGGACTGTGGGCCGGGTCGCGCGCGGGCTCGCCCTGGACCAGGGGGGCCGCGGCGAGCAGCGTCGCGACGAGGGAGAAACCTAGTGCTTTCATGGCGTGGATCCTGATGGCTGTTGGCGGTTTAGCCGGCACCCGGCCTGCGGGTACCGGCCCTCGGCTCAATCGCGGTCGCGGCCCCGCTGGCCGCCGCGGTCGGACAAGCTGCGCTGATCGGTCAGGTTGTAGTTCATCTGGCCGAACTGGCCGGTCTGATTCCAATTCTCCTCGCCGCGCTGACGGGTGCGGTTGGCATTGTCGCGGCCTTCCTGGTAGGTCGCATTGTCATTGAGCGCGCCGCGCTGATAGGTGTCATTGGTGTTGATGCGCCCTTCCTGGATCGTGGTATTCACGTTGGTCCCGGCGGCGAGGGGGCCGGCGAGCGTGGCAAGGGCGGCGGCCAGGGTGAGCGGCAGGAACTTGGCGGTCGTCTTCATAGTATCGGCCTCTTGAGTCAGTGAAGATCGTCGGGTTGGGGGAGCGACCGCGGCTCGACGGTTCGGGCGAGCGGCGGTGTCATTGCCCCACGGATCGGATTGGGGCCTCCCCAAGGCGGGCTACGTTCATCCCGTCTTGAGGCACAGTCTATGCGCCGCTAGCTGAACGACTCCTGAACGAAACCGCCGCAGAGCGGTGGTGAGTTCCAGCGGGTCACGCCGGTGATCGACGCCGCGCTACGCGGCCCCTGCGCTCGTGCCACTTGAAAGCTGCGGCAAGCCCCGACTCCCGGGTAAACTCCACAGAGTCCCGCCGCGCGGAAGTCATCAGTCTCCGCGCTCTTCTTCATAAGCCTTCCCTATCGATGAGCGACTCGGACATCTCTACACACACCCCGATGATGCAGCAGTACCTGCGCCTGAAGGCCGAGTACCCGGACCTGCTGTTGTTCTACCGCATGGGGGATTTCTATGAGCTCTTCTACGAGGATGCCGAGCGGGCGGCGCGGGTGCTCGACATCGCCTTGACGAAACGCGGCCAATCGGCCGGGCGGCCGATCCCGATGGCCGGCGTACCCTTTCATGCCGCCGAGACCTATTTGGCTCGGCTCGTGCGGCACGGGATCGGCGTGGCCATCTGCGAGCAGATCGGCGATCCCGGCAAGTCGAAGGGGCCGGTCGAACGCGCGGTCGTACGCGTCGTCACACCGGGGACCCTGACCGACGAGGCCTTGCTCGAGGATCGTCGCGACAACCTGCTGGTCGCGATCCAGCAGGATGGCGGGCGTTTCGGGCTCGCGAGCCTGGAACTGTCGAGCGGGCGTTTCTCGGTGCTCGAGGTCTCCGACCGCGAAGGCCTTCTGAGCGAGATCGAGCGGCTGGAACCGGCCGAGATCCTGATCGCCGAGGACAGCCCGTTGGCCAACGACCTACAGCGCACCCGGGGCCTCACTCACCGTCCGGTATGGCATTTCGACACCGACAGCGCCCATCGGCTGCTCTGCGAGCAATTCGGCACCCGCGATCTGGTCGGCTTCGGCTGCGCCGACCGGCCGCTCGCGATTGGTGCCGCTGGGGCCCTGCTCCAGTACGTTCAACACACGCAGCGCGCCGCCCTCCCTCATCTGCGTGGTCTGCGGACCGAGGACCGTGACCAAGCGGTGATCCTAGATGCGGCGACGCGCCGCAACCTGGAGATTACGACCAGCCTGTCGGGTGTCGGCGGACCGACCCTCGCCAGCGTCATGGACCGGACGGCGACGGCGATGGGCGGCCGGCTGCTGCGCCGCTGGCTGGGTCGCCCGCTGCGCGACATCGAGACGGTCCGGGCCCGCCATCAGGCGATTGCGACCCTGATCGACGCCGGTGTCCAGGCGGCCTGGCACGAGATCCTCGCCGGAATCGGTGACCTGGAACGGATCCTCGCCCGCATCGCACTCGGCACGGCGCGACCGCGCGATCTGGCCGTGTTGCGCGATTCGCTAGCCCGCTTGCCGAGGCTGTCGGCCCTCGTCGAGCCGTTCGATGATCCGCTACTCCGGGCGCTCCAGATCGGTCTCGGCGATCAATCCCCGAGCCTGGAACGACTCACCCGGGCGATCGTCGAGCAACCGCCCCCGCTCGTTCGGGACGGCGGCGTCATCGCCCCCGGCTATGACGCCGAACTCGACGCCCTCCGTGACCTATCGGCCAATGCCGACCAGTTTCTCCTGGACCTGGAGGCCCGCGAGCGCGAGCGGACCGGGCTTGCGAACCTGAAGCTCGGCTACAACCGCATCCACGGCTATTACATCGAGCTCAACCGCAGTCAGGCCGAACGGGTCCCACCCGACTATGTGCGCCGCCAGACCCTAAAGGGCGTCGAGCGCTACATCACGCCGGAGCTCAAGCGTTTCGAGGACGAGGTCTTGAGCAGCCGCGAACGGGCGCTCGCGCGCGAAAAGGACCTTTATGGCGGCTTGCTCGCCGAACTCGCCGAACAGCTCCCCGACCTTCAGGCCTGTGCCGAGGCGCTGGCGACGCTCGATGTGCTCGCGAATCTAGCCGAACGGGCCATTCAGCTCGATTGGACACGGCCGGACTTGGTGGTGGAGCCGGGGTTTGGGATCGTGGCCGG
Organism: Thioalkalicoccus limnaeus; assembly: GCF_041197575.1. Classification (NCBI taxonomy): domain Bacteria; kingdom Pseudomonadati; phylum Pseudomonadota; class Gammaproteobacteria; order Chromatiales; family Chromatiaceae; genus Thioalkalicoccus; species Thioalkalicoccus limnaeus. Next base: position 107,899 of record NZ_JBDKXB010000008.1, read on the forward strand.
GCGCCATCCGGTCGTCGAGCAGGTGCTCGATGCACCCTTCGTCGCCAACGACCTGTACCTCGATGACCGCGAACGGGTGCTCGTGATCACCGGGCCGAACATGGGCGGCAAATCGACCTTCATGCGCCAGACGGCGCTGATCGTGCTGATGGCCTATGCCGGCAGTTTCGTCCCGGCCCGGTCCGCGCGGCTCGGGCCGATCGACCGGATCTTCTCGCGGATCGGCGCCGCCGACGACCTGGCTGGGGGTCGTTCGACCTTCATGGTCGAGATGGAGGAGACCGCCAACATCCTGCACAATGCGACGGCCCAGAGCCTGGTGCTGATGGACGAGGTGGGACGCGGGACCAGCACCTTCGATGGTCTGTCGCTCGCCTGGGCCTGCGGCGTCGAGCTGGCGACACGCATCCAGGCCTTCACGCTCTTCGCGACCCACTACTTCGAGCTGACGACCCTGCCCGACGAGTACCCGGGGATCGCGAACCGCCACCTAGAAGCGATCGAACATCAGGACTCGATCGTCTTTCTGCATCGCGTGCGCGAGGGACCGGCGAACCAGAGCTACGGGCTTCAGGTCGCGGCCTTAGCCGGCGTGCCGCGCACGGTCATCGACCGCGCCCGCGAACGGCTGCGCGGCCTCGAAGAGGCCGCGCGCCAGCACACCGACCGGGGGGCCACCCAATTGTCGCTGTCGCTCGGCGAGCCGCCGCATCCGGCCGTCGAGGCGCTGCGGTCGTTGGACCCCGACGGCCTGAGCCCTCGCGCCGCGCTGGACGCGCTTTATCAGCTCAAGGGATTGGCCGACTCGGGCTGACCGTGACTTGGCCAGTCACGACGTCGAGGACGGCGGGATCCGTCCATCCGAGGCCCGGATCCGCAGCAGCGCAAGCGTGATGTTGTCCCGTCCGCCGCGGTCGCAGGCGAGCTGAACCAGCGCATCGGCGGCTGGCTCCAGTCTCTCGCCAACCACATCGAACAACTGACGAAGCCAATCGTCAGGCACCATGTTCGATAGACCGTCGGTGCAGAACAGGTAGATATCGCCATCCTGGAGATCTTCGCACCCGCTCGCAACGAGGGTATCCGGGTAGGTGCCGAGTGCCCGCGTCAGCAGGTTCGCGCCGACCCCGTGCCGGCGCGCCTCGTCCAGGGATCGGAAAAATCCCTGCTCGACGGCGTCCTGAATCAGGGAGTGGTCGCGCGTGATCAAACGGATCTGATTGTCTCGCCAACGATAAAGCCGGGAATCGCCGACGTAGGCATAGATCAGACCATCCTCGCTGACGAGACCCATGACGACCGTCGTGCCCATTCCGCGACATTCGCGCTTGGCCTGCCCGAGTTCCCAGATCCGACGGTTGGCCTCCCGGACTGCTTCATCGACCTGAACCAGGAGGCGCTTTCCGATCGATGACGTGGATCTTCGCCGACGGAAATAGTCGACGATCGCTTCGGTCGCCAATTGGCTCGCCACGTGACCCGCTTGCGCCCCACCGATTCCATCGGCAACGACGATCAAACCGAGCTGCGGCTCGACTGCCACCGCGTCCTCGTTTCGAGTGCGCACCCGGCCTCGATCGGTGCGCCATACATAGTCGACGTCGAATCTCTGCATGGCGTCGCTAGGTGCTATGCCCTTGGCAACTGGGCTGCGATGCCGAGTGCGTGGCTGTGACTGGCATACCGTCCATTTTCAACTCGAGGTCATCCCATCTCCCACCGTCATCTCGGCAGGCCCCTTGCCGAGGCCCGACGAGACGCACTCAGCGGGATCGATTTTGGTTCAAGATCGTCGCGAGCCGTTTCGGCTCGACATAACCCGGTATCACGTCACCGGTATCGAGGACCAAGGCCGGCGTGCCACGGATCGCGAGCTCGCGCCCGAGGGCCATATGGCGATCGACCGGATTCGCACACCGCTTCGACGGAACCGACTGGCCGGCCTTGGCCGCCGTCATCGCGGCTTGCCGGTCGTCGGCACACCACACCGACACGGCTTCGTCATAGGCGGCGCTGCCCTCGCCGGCCCGCGGGTAGAACAGATAGCGCACGCGGATCCCTTCCTGGCCATAGCCATCCATCTGACGGTGGAACTGGCGGCAATAGCCACACTCGATATCGGTGAAGACGGTGATCGTATGTCGAACCGCGCCTGGTGGATCGAAGATGATCATGCTGTCCTCGCCGAGTTGGTCGACGACCCGCAGGCGCGCCTCGGCGAGCTTGGGCTCGGTGAGGTCTTCCCGGTTGCGCAGATCGACGATCCGCCCGTCGATGAAATAACGGCCATCGCCGGTGACATACATCATCTGGGTGCCGACCATGACCTCGTAAAGCCCCGCAATCGGCGAGGGCTGGATGCTGTCGATCTGGACGTCGGGGACGACCTTTTTCAGGGCATCGCGGATGGCCGCCGATTCGTCGGCCAGAAGCGGCAGGCTCAAGCCGAGCGTCAGGGCACCGGTCAGGAATAGCCGGATCATCGATTTCATAGGGTTCAGTCCCGATAGTTGGTGAACTTGAGTGGAAGGTTCCAGTCCGTCGCGCGCAGATGAGCGATCGCCTCCTGCAGATCATCGCGGTTCTTGCCCGTCACCCGCACCTGATCGCCTTGGATCTGCGCCTGGATCTTGAGTTTCGTGCCCTTCAGGTCTTTGATCATGCGTTTGGCCGTGTCCGTGTCGATCCCCTGCTTGACACCGACCTCCTGGCGCGCCGCGTTCAGCGTCGTGACGGGATCCGCGATCTCCAGGCAGGCGATGTCGACCTTTCGTTTGGCTAGCTTCTGGCGCAGGATATCCATCATCTGCTGGAGTTGAAACTCCTGTTCGGCACGCAGCAGGATCTGGCCATCGGCCAATTCGAACAGGGCCTTGACGCCCTTGAAATCGAAGCGGGTGGCAATCTCCCGATTGGACTGATCGACGGCGTTTCGGACCTCCTGCAGGTCCACCTCCGCGACCACATCGAATGAAGGCATGGATCCGTTCCTCGTCGTGACGGCGATTCCCGCGGCCGACCCGTTCGACCGCTCGAAGGCGCCACGATAGAACAAGCCGGCCCGGGATGGAACAACCCCCGCGGCTCCGGGAACCCCGCTTACCCTCGGGGATGATGGTCGGCGTGGAGTTCTTTGAGCCGTTCGCGGGCGACATGGGTATAGATCTGGGTCGTCGACAGATCGCTGTGCCCCAACAACATCTGGACGACGCGCAGATCAGCGCCGTGGTTCAGCAGGTGGGTCGCGAAGGCATGCCGCAATGTGTGCGGCGATAAGGGCTTGGCGATCCCAGCGAGCAGCGCGTAGCGTTTGATCGAAAGCCAGAAGGCCTGGCGCGTCATCCGTTCGCTGCGCCCGGTCGGGAACAGGAAAAGGCTGGTGCGCCCGGCTAGGATCTCCTGCCGCGGGCCGTGCCAGTAGTCACGCAACCAGGTCAACGCCTCCTCGCCAAGCGGGACCAAACGTTCCCGCCCGCCCTTGCCCTGAATCCGCACCAGACCCTGGGTCAGGCTGACCTGCTCCGGGGTCAGGCCGACCAATTCCGAGACCCGCAGGCCGCTGGCATAAAGGATCTCGAGCATCGTCCGGTCACGGTGCCCCGCGGGTTCATCGGGGTTCGGGGCGGCCAGCAGGGCCTCGACCTCGGCCTCGGTCAAGGTCCGTGGCAACGGGCGCCCGAGCCGCGGGGCCTCGACCTGAGCGCTCGGATCCTCGCAAATGACCTGCTGGCGCAGAAGGTGCTGGTAGAACTGACGCAGGCAGGACAGCCGGCGGGCAACGGAGCGCGGTTTGCGACCGGCGATCGACAGGTCCTTCAGGTAGTCCAGCAGGTCGTCGCGGCGCGCGGCCGCGAGTCTCCGGCCGTGTGTGTGCGACAACCAGACCGCGAAGGCCCGCAGATCGGATTGGTACGCACTCAGGGTGTTGGCGCTGAGCCCGCGTTCCATCCACAGAAGATCGGCGAAGCCCTCGATCAGTGCCTGTTCGTCGCTCATGGCCTGGCCAGGTAGCCCTCGTGTTGCAAGAGCCAGCGCTTGATCGCGAGCTGCCGACCGCCGTTCTCACCCGAGAAGCCCCCGAGACCGCTCCGTGCGACGACCCGATGGCAGGGGATCAGGATCGGCAGCGGGTTCGTGCGGCAGGCCTGCCCGATCGCGCGCGGTGCTGTTTCGAGGGTCGCGGCCAGGTCGCCGTAGGTGCGGGTCGCGCCGGGCGGGATCGCCCGCAACGCGGCCCAGACCCGTTGTTGAAAGGCCGTGCCGATCGGCCGTAACGGCACCCTGAAAGGGTGACCTGGATCGGCGAGATAGGCTTCGAATTGGCATCGGAACGCGTCCGGCAAGGGATCGCCGTCGTCGCCATCCGATGGGGCCAGAACAACACGCCGCACGAACTGCTCGTCCCACTCGATCGCGATCGGTCCGAAGGGTGTCCCGAGCCGTGCCGTCCTGACGCGGTCGCGCGATCGATGTCGGGTCAGTCGTGCGATGATAGGGGCCTCACGCGAGGCCTTACGAGTGACGTCCATGATGTGCATAACCTCCGACCAAGAGCGTTTCTGGGAGACCACACCATTGGATGCGATGACACCGCAGCAATGGGAGTCGCTGTGCGATGGTTGCGCCAAGTGTTGCCTGGAGAAGTTCGAAGACGAGGATACGCGACGTATCGTCTACACCAATGTCGCCTGCAAGCTGCTCGATCTGGAAACGGCACGCTGTGGCGATTACGCCCATCGGCACCGCCTGGTACCCAGTTGCCTGGCCTTGACCACCGAGTTGCTGCGCGACCCCTATTGGCTGCCCGAGACCTGCGCTTACCGCCGGCTGACCGAGAAAAGGCGCCTTCCCGATTGGCATCCGCTGATCAGCGGCGATCCGGCCAGTGTCGCGGCCGCCGGACACAGCCTCGCTGGCCGCGCCATCAGCGAGACCGAGGTCGACAACCTCGAGTGGCATCTGATCGATTGGATAAGCTGACCAAAGTCTCGTGTCCCGGCCTAACGCAGGGTCACGTCGAACTGGAGCCGCTCGGGGTCGCCGCGTCGGCGGTCCCGGATGACCTCGACCGGCACCAGGTGCCCCGGACCACGATCGATCAGCGCGATACGAATGTCGGCGTAATCCTCGATAAGGGTGTCGCCGACCTTGACGATGCGATCCCGTTCCGCGATCCCGGCATCCTTCGCCCCGCTGTCATCGGCGAACCCCGATACCCGGACGCCGGCCTTGTCCGGCACATCATCGAGCAGCACACCGAGCAGCCCGGCCCGCGGTAACTCGATACGCTGGGGAAAGAGCAGGTAATCCGCGAGTCCCTCGGTCAGTTCGCGTCGTTGCCCGTTGATCAGCGTCGCGGCGCGCACCGGCAGCCGCCGTAAGAGTCGATCCGGTATACCGTGCCCATATTCGACGTGCCCGGCACCGGCCAGAACCACCAGGGTCTTCTCCGGATGCTCGCGCAGGAAGCCGGCTGCGCGCGAGGCCATGCCCTCGTCCCACAGCAACTGGACCTCGAGAAAGTGCTCGAAATCGCGGTCTTGCAGCATCGAATGAGCTTCGAACGCCGCCCGCAGGCGATCCCGGTAGGCGTCATCGCCACGGTCGATGTCCCCCGGAAGTTGGGCACGCTCCTCGTCCGTCAGACCGGCAATCCCCTTTTGGCCGACCTTCTGCGTCAGTTCCTGATCGAGATTCAACGCGATGATCGGGATACCCTGGTCCCGAGCGAAACGCAGGATGGGCCGGTAAAGCCGATAATCGAAACGCCAGCGGACGAAGTATTCGGTTCGCCGTAGCATCTCCTCTTCGGAGATATCCCCGGCGATGAAGGCGTCTAGGGCCGGCTGAAAGGGTTGTTGGAAGAATTCGGCGCCGATCGCCAAATCTTTTCCGCGAGCGTGAAGACCGCGGAGGATCGCGAGTTGATTCAGATGGTCTTCGTAGCGATCATGGGCCTCGCCGACGAAGATGACCTGCCGATCGACGAGGCGGTCGACCAAGGTCGAGAGGGTCGGCATGGCGGCGACCTCGACGACCCGCGTCATGGGGTCCGGACCCACTCCGACACTCGACAAGACCGGATCGGGGGCGGCGCCGATCTGACAAGCGAACACCATCGGCACGGCCATCGAAACGACCATCATCGAACGGAATCGGAAATTTGGCACGGCATCCTCCGGTCAGAGCGGCGAGCGATAGCGTCATTATGGACCAGCCTGGACAGAAATCGGCACCGAACGCGAGATCATGACCCACCTGCTGCGAACCTTCCTCACCCTGCTGCTGGCCTTGACGTCCCTTGTCGTCGCGGCCGATCCGGTCATTCACCACGAAATCCGGGCCTCGCTGGACCCGGAGAAGGGCCGCTTGGTGGCGACGAACCGGCTGACATTGCCGCGCGAGCAGACAGATTGGTCATTCGGCCTCCATGCCGATCTGACCCCCGAGATCCGCGCCGGATCCGCCCAGCTGACCCGCGTGGCGCGGCGCGGTCCGATGACCTGGTGGCACCTCGCGCTGACCGGACCCGAGCCGATCACCCTGGCCTACCAGGGGACGATCCGCCAGGATCTGGCGACGATGCACGAAGGGGTCGGCCGAACCCGTCAATGGAGCCGCGGCACGATCGATGCCGACGGGGTCTTCCTAAGCGGCCAAAGCGGCTGGTATCCGGTCGTGACTGGTGGTGGCTTGGTTACCTTCGATCTCGAGGTCGAGCTGCCGGCGGATTGGCTCGCGGTCTCGCAGGGTACGGGACCCGGGATCGAGGATACTCGCGACGGACGGCGCGTCCGTTGGCAGGAGTCTCAGCCGCAGACGGAGATCTATTTGATCGCGGGACCCTACCACCCTTATACGCGCCCATCGCCGATCGCCGAGGCTCAGGTCTACCTGCGAGAGCCGGATCTCGACTTGGCGGCGCGCTACCTGACCGCCACGATCGATTATCTGGCCTTCTTCGATGAGTTGATCGGGCCTTATCCGTACGACAAATTCGCCCTGGTCGAAAACTTCTGGGAAACCGGTTACGGGATGCCGTCCTTCACCCTGCTGGGTCCGCGGGTCATCCGACTGCCATTCATCCTGCACACGTCCTACCCCCACGAAATCCTGCACAACTGGTGGGGCAACAGCGTCTACGTCGACTACCCATCTGGGAACTGGAGCGAGGGCCTGACTACCTATCTGGCCGATCACCTGTTGCGCGAACGACAAGGCCGAGGCGAGGCCTACCGCCGGGATACACTGAAAGGCTATGCCGATTTCGTCCGCCACGGGAACGACTTCCCGATTCGCGCGTTTCGCAGCCGCCATGACGATGCCTCGCAAGCGATCGGTTATGGCAAGGCCATGATGGTCTGGCACATGCTGCGCCGGGATCTGGGGGACGCCGGTTTCCGCGCGGGCCTGCGTCGCTTCTACGCCGACAACCGTTTCCGGATTGCCGATTTCGACGATCTGCGAGCCGCGTTCGAAGCCACCAGCGGAAAGAATCTCGGTGACTTCTTCACCCAATGGATCGAACGAACCGGCGCCCCGCGTCTGGTCTTGAGCGATGTGCGCGTCGAGCAACGAGGACCGGATGCGCGGATCACGGGTCGGCTGTCGCAGACCCAGAAGGGGGCGCCCTACCCACTCGCGGTGCCGCTGATCATTCACACCGAGGACGGCCGCTTTCGCGAGCATCAGGTCAGCTTGACCGATCGCGAGGTCCGGTTCGAATTGTCCGTCCCCGGTCACCCGGTGCGTGTCGCCGCTGACCCGCGTTTCGATCTGTTTCGCCAACTGGTCGACGGCGAGGCCCCGGTGACGCTCAGCGAGCTGTTCGGCGCCAGCCAGGGCCTGATCGTCGTACCGACAGGGGCGCCGAACGAGCACCGCGCGGCCTACGAGCAGTTAGCCCGGTCCTGGAGTCAGGGTCAGTCTGGGTGGCGTGTCGTCACGGATCGCGCGCTGAGGTCGCTCCCGACGGATCGCCCGGTCTGGTTGCTGGGGTGGGAAAACCGCTTCCTCGCCGAATGGGCCGAGGAGACCCGCCGGTTCGATCTGGACCTGAGCCAACGGCTCGTGCGCTGGCCGGACGGGGAGCGTGCACAGGGCGCAGAGGGTCTGGTACTGACCGGCGGAGACCCGGGCCCGGTCATCGGCTGGCTCGCCGCCGGCGACGCGCGCGGCATCGCCTCGCTCGCGCGGCGCGTGCCCCATTATCGGCAGGATAGTTTTCTGATCTTCGACGCCGACACGACCGAGAACCGCGTCAGAGGCCAGTGGCCCATCGAGGACTCGGCGCTGATGGTCTGGACCGGTGATTCGCGACTCCCGCTCAGCCTGTTGCCGAGCCCCCCGCTCACCGCCCGATGACGCCCGAGCGAGGCCCGATTCCCCGCTCGCGCTATGCTAGGATTAGCGGCGACGGCTAAGCGGCCCGCAATCAGGCGACCGATCGGCGCCCCGGTCATCGGGTGTCGGTCTCGATGTTCCGCGGCGGTTCGGAACCGACGCCGTCTCAGAGACCCTAATTTCCCAATCCATTTCGCCGAGGGTTCAGGTGAACAGGCGCCTTCTCTTCTCTCTTTCGGTTGCGGCCCTCTGCTCGGTCGCGGTCGTCGGTTGCGCAACCCAACCGCGGACGACGCAAACGGCGCCGCCCGATACCGCGACCCTGATCGTTGGCAAGCCGCAGATACGCCTGCCCGGCGCGCGCCTCGAAGAGGTCCGTTCCATCGCGCTGGGCTCGGCCTACTCGAAAGGCTGGACCTTGATCAGCGATAGCGACGATCGAATCGTGCTGCAGCGCCCGATGGATCCGGCCTCGCCGCAGGCGGTGGCCTTGGCTGCCGCCGGTGAATCGAAGCCGATCGTCGAGGTCACCACCTATCTCCTCGAACGCCCGGATGGTGTCCTCGTCGCGCTGGGCGCCGAACTCCTGACCACGACCTCGGACCAGGCCGCCCTGCGCGTCGACTACACCGCGCTTTATCAGTCCGATCTGAAGCGGTCGCTCGACTCCCTGCGGGCTACCTGGGCCGACAACCGCGACCGGGTCGCCGCGGCGATGGCGTCACGTCGCTCGCCAACTCAGTCCCCGGAGGTCGCCGACCAGTACGCGGATCAGCGTAGAGAAGCGTCGGGGGCCTTGCCACGAGATCCGTTCCAGGCCGTGTGGGCGGCGGAGACCTCGTTCGTGCGCGAGGGGAGCGATGAAACGGCTGCTGCCCCGACCACCAGGCCACCCGCGGCCGATCCCACTCCCCCACCGCCGACTAGCCGGACGGGCGGCGTGCCGGTCATCACTCCCGCGCCAGTTGTCGCCCAGCCAACCGGGCCGGCGGCCGGCAGCGGGATGCTGACCTTGAATCAAAGTGGCACGTCTGCGGGCCTTTGGGCCTATTACGCCGAGCAGTACGCGTTGACCCGCGGGTGCACGCTGACCGACGAGGGTGCGCGGCTGATCGATCGCCAACCGGACTACGAGATCCACCAGGTATCTTGTCAAAATCGGCCGACCTTCATCCTGCGCTGCCACAACGGGATCTGTCGCAGCCTGGGCTGAGCCCCCGCGATGATGCGCGCGCTGCTGTCGGTCTGCTCGTGCATCGCGGCGATCGTCAGCCCAGCCACGACGCTGGCCGCGGACGCGGCCGACCACCCGAGCCTGCGCCTCCATGGGGCCGACCTCTACGAGGCGCGTCGCGTGGCCGTCGAATCGGCGCTGAGCAGTGGCTGGTCGATGTCGCTGACGAGTCAAGGCGTTGTCCTGTTCGAGCAGGCGACTGACCCGAGCGACGGCCCCGGCTCATCGCTCGTCCGGGTACGCGCAGACTTCCTCACCGATCAAGACGACCTGATCATCAGGCTGCAGGCGATACAGATCGACGCGGCAGGGACCAGTGCCGAGCACGCGACCGACGTCACGGAACGCTACCGCGACAACCTGATGAATGCGCTCTGGTCACTTCGCGCAAAGTGGGAGGCCAGATTGACCGTTGCCGATCCGGCGCCAGTCGAGCGTGGCACCGAATCCCATGCCGGTTCCGTCGAGCGTCCCATCGGGACCTGGGCCTACTATGCCGAACGCTTTGCACAGGATCAGGGTTGTCATCTCGCCGAAGGCGGTGCCGAACTCCTGAGCGCTGGGGTCGAAACCGAACTCCACCGCGTACAATGCCAGGGCCGGGGCGCCCTGCTGATTCATTGCCAATTCGGCGAATGCACGATGGCGCGGTGAGGCGATGGATGCGAGATCGCATTGGCACGGACTGGCGGCGCGTGCAGACTGCTCCTCAGCGAAGTCATCACGACCCTGGAGCATCACAGCCGTGCGGCAGACATCTCCTTTGGCCGGATTGGATAGCATCCGACGAACCTCTTTCCCTATGGTCTTTGCGATCGCCCTAGCCGTTGCCGCTTGCAGCGGCGAGGATCCTGGCGTCCCGCGGGCGCCCGATGGGGCGCCCCTATTACTGACGGTCGCCGAACAGGGCGACCTGACGACCCTCGACGATCTGCTGGCGCGGCGCCAGATCCTCGTCGATGTCCGCGATAGCTGCGATTGGACACCACTGATGAAGGCCGCGTTGAACGGGCACCTGGAGGCCGCCGCGCGCCTGATCATGGCCGGCGCGGCGATCGATGCCGAGGACTCCGGCGGCTATACGGCCTTGATGCTGGCCGCGTCGAACAACCACAGGACAGTCGTCGAGTATCTGCTGGCCGAGGGCGCGATGGTCGACCACCAAGAGTCGACGCAGGGGGTCACGGCCTTGATCTGGGCCGCGAAACTTGGCCATCGAGAGACCCTGGGCACCCTGATCGACGGAGGCGCCGACATCACCCTGAGAGACTTCTCGGGCCGGCGGGCAGCGGATTGGGCCGCAGAGAACGGCTTTGACGAGATCGCTGCGTGGCTTGCCGCGCATCATCCCGACGAGGCTGGTTGACGACCTGATGATCGCGGCGCGGCCTCGCGATGAATGCTCCCGCGTTGCGGGGGCAACCGTTGTCGGAACAGAGACCGATCCCTACTTCCAACGGATCGGCCCGGCCCAGTCCAGCCACCTCCGACCCAGGGTTCCGACATGACGCGCAAGACACGTATCGAAGAAACACTGATGGTGGCCCTCTCGCCATCACGGATCGAGGTCACCGACGAAAGCTCCCGGCACAATGTCCCGAGTGGATCCGAATCGCACTTCAAGGTCCTGGTCGTCAGCGAGGGTTTCGCCAACCAGCCTTTGCTGGCAAGGCACCGGCAGATCAATCGCCTGTTGACCGCCGAATTCGCGCAAGGACTGCACGCGCTCGCGGTTCATGCCTGGACACCGGACGAGTGGTCCCGCAAAGAGGCCGTTCCCGCATCGCCGCCATGCCGCGGCGGCTCGAAGGCGGATCCGGTAAGGCGAGCCTAGCTCCGATCGCTGGGGCCACCTTGCAGCATGACATCTCTTGACTGGCGGCCACTCGTACGGGGTGCGGCTGGGTATCGAGGGTTGCAAAAGTCATCGCAGACGGCTCGCTGCGACACGCGGCAAGGACGTCCGTGTCAGCTCGGCGGCGGGATCCCTCCCGCCGACGGTCGCCGCGAGCCGCCTCCGATGACTTTCGGGACGATTGATATTTCGGTCAATCGGGTCTCGTCAGGGGGCATCGCGACGGGGCCATGCGCGGACCGACAAGACTATCGATAATGATGAAGGATCGGAAGGATCCAATATGACGAAGCGAGCGCCGTAACCATGTCGAACCTGAATCTCGAGCGTATCCGCCCTTTGCAGCAGGAACTCGACCAGCATCCGATCTACGAATCCTTGCAGACGCTGGCCGATCTTCGGGTCTTCATGACCCATCATGTGTTCTCGGTCTGGGACTTCATGTCCCTGATCAAATACCTGCAAGCCGAAATCGCACCCGCTCGGGTGCCCTGGCGGCCCATCGGCGACCCGGCGGTCCGCTTCTTCATCAATCAACTGGTCCTCGAAGAGGAGTCGGACACGGCGCCAAATGCCGAAGGCGTTTTGGGGTATGCCAGCCATTTCGAGTATTACCTGGGCGCGATGGCCGAGATCGGTGCCGACGCCGAGCGGCCGCGGCGCTTCCTCGAACTCGTCGATGAACAAGGCGTCGATGCCGCTCTGTATTCGGACCTGGTGCCCTTCCCATCCCGATACTTTTCGGAAACCACCTTTTGCTTCATACGCCAACAGAAACCGCATCTGGCCGCCGCCGCACTGGCCTTCGGTCGCGAGGGCATGATCCCGGTGATGTTTCGGCGTTTTCTGGGGTCGATGGCCATCAGCGAACGCGAGGCGCCGTCGTTCCATCACTATCTGAAGCGCCACATCCATCTCGACGAAGACTTCCACGGCCCCTTGTCGCAGCAGCTTTTGGCGGCCTTATGCGGTGATGACCCACAGCGGATCGCGGAGGCCGAGACGGCGGCCGAGGAAGCGATCTGCGCCCGCCTTCGCTTTTGGGATGGCGTGCTCGAGGCGATCCACACGGCTCGTGCCGCCTAAGGCAACTCCCGCGAGAAAAATACCATCTGGGTTAACTGATGCGAGGTGTAGGTGCGGCTTCAGCCGCAACACATTTCGGCCAAATGGCCAGGGCCGTGGCCTTCGTGCGGCTGAAGCCGCACCTACACCCTCTGCGCGTACACAGCGGGAATTGCTGACAGCCGCGTAAGCCTCTTGCGTTATTTCCCGGGAGCTGCCCAAGCCCCCCCTGAGCGGCTGAAGCCGCACCTACACCTAAGGCGATTTCTGTCACCAAACATACCTCCTGCGAGGATTCGTGACCTCGAACGGTCACCTCGACGGATCATAGTATACAAATGTATGCTATGATCCGATCATCGAGCCAGCCTCCGACTCCGACGACGCAACGGGCGTCGGCGATGTCTGCCCGGCTGACCTGGGTGAACCTGGAGGCCGCATGTCCCAACCCTCGATGCCCGTCATTGCGGTATGAAGCCATGTCCGCCGATCTGAATCTGGTGCAGCTCGCGCGTTGCTCGGACCTGCAACGAGGCATCGACCCGGATAGACCACCGGCCGCCTGGGGCCTTCCGCCCCTGCGCGGCCGGTTCGTCGAGATCACCGGTGGCCCGGCCAGCGCGGCCCTGACGCTGGCCATCGGCTTGGTGGCCGAGGCCCAGCACGACGCAGAACCGGTGGCCTGGGTGAGCCGATCCGACAGCCATTTCTATCCACCGGATGCCGCCGCGGCCGGCGTCGACCTCAGCGCCCTGGTCGTGGTCTGGTCCAGCGGAGCGCAACACAGCGCGCAGGCGGCCGACCTGCTGCTGCGTTCCGGCGCCTTTGGCCTGGTCACGCTGGACCTGGGGAGTGACGATTGCTTGCCGCTCGCCGCCCAGACACGGTTGGCCGCACTCGCGAAGAAACAGGCCACGGCCCTCGTTTGCCTGACGCGCACGGGGGGTACCTCGCCGTCGCTGGGGTCGCTGATCTCCTTGCGTGCCGAGGCGCGCCGCACGGGACCGGCCCGGGACGGCTTCCGCTGCGAGGCGCGGATCCTCAAGGACAAGCGCCGGGGGCCGGGTTGGACGCACCTGGAGGTCTGCGTTGGACCGAGTGGCCTGTGTTGACCTGCCGGCCCTTCCGCTGCAGATCTTGTTGCGGCAGCATCCCGACTGGCACGGCCAGCCGGTTGCCGTCGTCGACAGAGACCATCCCCAAGGCGTCATCCTGTGGCTCAACGACATCGCGCAGAGCGTGCGGCTGACGACCGGCCTGCGCTATGCGACGACCCGGTCACTGCATGGTGCCCTGCGCGCCGCCGAGGTGCCCGGTTCGGACATTGACCGGGCCTTGTCGATCCTGACCCGCCGGCTTGCCACGCACAGCCCGAACGTCGAGCGATCGGACCGAGAACCTGGCGTGTTCTGGCTCGATGCCTCGGGACTGGAACCGCTCTACCCTTCGCTCGCCGATTGGGCCCAGGGCATCGCAGCCGATCTCGCCGGGCTCGGCTATCGTGCCACGGTGGTCGTCGGCTACGACCGTTTCGCGACCTATGCGATCGCCAGATCCTCCACGCCCGGCTCGCGGATCTTGAACGCGCCCGCTGACGAGCAGGCCGCGCTGCACCAGGTACCGCTGGCACGGCTGGCGATCGAACCGCGGACACGCGATGCACTGGCCAAGCTCGGGGTCTTCACGATCGGCCAATTCCGACGCCTGCCAGCGGACGGTATTGGGCAACGTTATGGCGCCGCCGCGCTGGACCTCTACCAGATGGCCGGTGGCGAACGGCGACGACCGGTGCAGCCCGAGCGGGCGACACCGCCACCCAGCCACCGGCTGCTCCTCGATCAAGCCGAGATCGACGCCGAACGCCTGATCGCGCTGATCGAGCAGGCCTTGTCGGCCTTGATCGACGAACGGATCGGGCCCGGTCACGCGATCGATGAGCTCCGCCTGGTCTTGCGCTTCGAACGTCTGGGTCTGCATCGGGAACGGCTGTGCCCGGCGGCACCGACCCGCGACCTGAAACAGCTGATGGAACTGATGCGCCTGCGGCTGTCTGGGCGACGGTTGCCCGATGGTGTCGAGGAGCTGCGGCTCGTGGCCCATACCCGTCCGATCGAACCCCAGCCGCTCGACTGGCTCGCTGAACGGCCGCGCCGCGATCTGGAGGCCGCCAACCGCGCCTTGGCCCGGCTGCGGGCCGCGTTCGGCGAGCAGGCGGTGACACAGGCCCAGCTCGGCACCGGCCATCTGCCGGAAAACAGCTTCCGTTGGGCACCCCTGTCGCAGCTCGCCCCGGCTCGCCCAAGTCGGATTCTGCGGCCGCATCTGATACGTCGCGTCTACCGCCGACCGATCCCGCTTCTGCCGCGCCTCCGCCATGAGCCGGATGGCTGGATGCCGCAGGGCCTGGAACAGGGGCCCGTGGTGCGGGTTGCCGGTCCCTACATCATCGCCGGTGGCTGGTGGGTGCGCCCCGTGCACCGCGAGTACCAGTTCGCCGAGGCCAAGACCGGCGAGATCCTGTGGGTCTTCTACGACCGCGTGCGGCGCCGCTGGTTCGTCCATGGACGCCTCGAATGAGCGGCGCTCGGGTCGCACCCGCTGGTATCGAGGGTTGCAAAAGTCATCGCAGGCGGCTCGCTGCGACACGCTGCAAGGACGTCCGTGTCAGCTCGACGGCGGGATCCCTCCCGCCGACGGTCGCCGCTAACCGCCTCCGATGACTTTCGGGACGATTGATATGCGCTCACCGCGCGCCGCGGCCTGGCGCAGGGCCGGATCGACCCGGCCACGGCGATCCTCGATGCCCTGATACATGACCCCGCTCTGGTGCAAGAGTCATTTCTCGTTTCTCGAAGGGGCGAGCCACCCCGAGGAACTGGTCGAGACCGCTGCGGCGCTCGGTCTATCGGGCTTGGCGCTGACCGATCGCGATGGCCTCTACGGGGTCGTCGCGGCCCATGTCTCGGCGCGGGAGCTGGGCATCGCGCTGATCATCGGGGCCGAGGTTACGATCGATGACGGCTCGACGCTGATCCTGCTGGTCCAGACCCGCGCCGGCCATGCCAACCTCTGCCGGCTCTTGACGCGCGGGCATCGCCGCTGCACCAAGGGGACGAGCCAGGTCACCTGGCACGAGGTCTGCGCGCACGCCGAGGACCTGATCGCGCTGTGGGGCGGGCAACGCGCCTTGCTGAGCGGCGAGGCCGACCCCTTCTTCGTCGCGCATCCGCTGCGCGAGGCCTTCGGTGATCGGCTCTATGCCCTGATCGCCCGCCATCGCCGCGCCGAGGAGCCGGCGTGCGAGGCCCGCGTGCGGCACCGCGCGGCCCGCTACCGACTGCCGATCATCGCCGGCCGCGAGGTGCTCTACCACCGGCCACACCGCCGCGCACTGCAGGACGTGTTGACCGGCATCCGGCTGCGGACACCCCTCATCGAGGCCGGACGGCGCCTCAAGCCCAACGCCGAACACGGCCTCCTGTCCCCGTCGGCCTTTGCGCGACTGTTCGAGGACGACCCGGCCGCCGTGGCCCGCACCGACGAGGTCGCGGCGCGCTGCCCCTTCCGCCTCGATGGCCTGCGCTACCGCTATCCGTCGGAGCGCTTGCCCGACGGCTCGACCTCATCGCAGTGGTTGCGGCGGCTGACCCTCGCGGGCGCCCGCGAACGCTATGGCGACCGGGTGCCGGACGCGGTCACCCAGCAACTGGCCAAGGAGCTCGACCTGATCGATGAGCTCGACTACTGCGGCTACTTCCTGACCATGTGGGAGATCGTGCAGTTCTGCCGCCGCGAACAGATCCTGTGCCAAGGACGTGGCTCGGCGGCCAACTCGGTGGTCTGCTATTGCCTCGGGATCACTGCCATCGATCCGATCCGTCTCGGGCTTCTGTTCGAGCGCTTCCTGTCGCGCGAGCGCGCCGAACCGCCGGACATCGATCTCGACATCGAACATGCGCGGCGCGAGGAGGTCATCCAGCACGTTTACGCAAAATACGGCCGCGACCATGCGGCGATGGTCGCCAACCTCGTCCGCTACCGGCTCCGTTCGGCCGTGCGTGACGTCGGCCAGGTCCTGGGCCTGTCGGCGACGGCCGTGGATCGTTTGGCGAAGACGTTGCCGCCTGATGCGGCAGAGCTCTCGCCCGCGCTCCTCGCCGAGGCCGGTCTCGATCCCGAGGCCCCGCTGCATCGACATCTGATGCGTCTCGCCGGTGAGATCCTCGATGTGCCGCGCCATCTGTCGATCCATCCCGGCGGCTTTCTGCTCGGTCACGAACCGGTATCGACGTTGGTGCCGATCGAGAACGGCGCCATGCCCGAGCGCACCGTCATCCAGTGGGACAAAGACAGCCTGGAGGCCCTCGGGCTCTTCAAGGTCGATCTGCTCGGTCTCGGGGCGCTGCACCAGCTCCACCTCGGTTTCGATCTGTTGCGCCGACATCATCGCTACGAGGCCGACCTCGCGAGCATCCCGCCCGACGATGAACCGACCTTCGCCATGATCCGCGCCGCCGACACGGTCGGCGTCTTCCAGATCGAGAGCCGTGCCCAGATGGCGATGCTGCCGAGGCTCAGGCCCCGGACCTATTACGACCTCGTGATCGAGGTCAGCATCGTGCGCCCCGGCCCCATCACCGGCGGCATGGTGCATCCTTACCTGCGTCGGCGCCTGGGCGAGGAGCCGGTCGTCTATCCGCACCCCTCGCTGGAGCCGGTGCTGGCCAAGACCCTGGGCGTGCCGCTCTTCCAGGAACAGGTGATCCGGTTGGCCATGGTCGCCGCCGATTACACGCCCGGCGAGGCCGACCAACTGCGTCGCGACATGGCCGCCTGGCGGCAGAGCGGGCGCATCGAGCGCCACCGCGAACGGCTCATCCGGCGCATGACCGGCAAGGGGATCGATGCCGGCTTCGCCGAACAGGTCTTCGAGCAGATCCGCGGCTTCGGCGAATACGGCTTTCCGGAGAGCCACGCGGCGAGCTTCGCGCTGATCGCCTATGCGACCGCCTGGCTCAGATGCCACTTCCCCGAGGTCTTCGCCTGCGCCTTGCTCAACGCACAACCGATGGGCTTCTATTCGGCCGCGACCATCATCGAGGACGCCAAACGCCATCGCGTCGAGGTGCGACCGATCGATGTCTCCGTCTCGGACTGGCCCTGTACGCTGGAGCCGGATCGAACCGGCCCCAGGCCCTTCGCGCTCCGGATCGGGGCCCGCTACATCAAAGGCCTCGGCCAACACCACTGGGACCGGCTCGTCGCCGCCCGCGACGAACAGGCCTTCACATCGATCGACGACCTGGTTCGGCGGACCGCGCTGGCAAGCAACCTGCTAGAACAACTCGCCGAGGCAGGGGCCTTGCGTACCTTGGAACCGAATCGGCGCACGGCCCTGTGGCGAGTCGGTGAGATCCAACCGGACGACCAGGCACTGGCCCTGGTCCCGCCCGATCAGCCGGTCGCCTTCCGCGGACTCGACATCGGCGAGACCATCGCCTGGGACTATCGCACGAGCGCCCACAGCACCGAGGGGCATCCCTTTGCGCCGCTTCGGGAACGGCTGGCCCGGCAGCAGCTGCCCACCGCCACCGCGGTCCGAATGATGCGCGACGGCCAGCGCGCCCGTTACGTCGGGCTCGTGATCTGCCGCCAGCGCCCCGGCACCGCGATGGGCACCCTCTTCATGACCCTCGAAGACGAGACGGGCTTCGTCAATGTCATCGTCTGGCGCTCGGTGCTGGAACGCCATGGCCGACTGATCAGGACCCTGAGCGTGCTCGGCGTGACCGGCCGTATCCAACAACGCGACGGCGTGACGCACCTGATCGCCGACAGCATCTGGGATCCGCGGATCCCGACCGTGCGCGCCGAGACTCGTCACACCGGACGACGCTGAGCGCCAAACCGCGCGCCCGGTTCTATCATCCATGCGTCGAGGGGGTTGGAGTGAACTCAGGATCAGGGACACATCACAATGGTGGTACGTCCCCTATTTCCGCTATTTCCGCCCGCGCTGCCACAGGCCGCCCCTGGACTGGAAAGCCTGCACACCCATCTGCACCTGGTCTACCATTATGCCGATGGCAGCGAGGAGACCCTGATCCTCGGCCTGGAGCTGTTCCATTTGCTGCTGGAGCTGAAGGACGGCATGCAGCTCTCCGGGGTCGGCGAGGAAGGCATCTTCGCCAACCTGGAGATCTTCACCCAGCGCCTGGCCGGCGAGGACGCCCGTGAGCTGCGGGCTTGGCATCCAAGCGACGACCAGCAGATCTGCCGCGTCCGCGTTATCGCGCGCGAGGGACGCCAAATCCTGGTGCGGGAGCCCTGTTGATCAATGCGCCACTCGCGCGTCCCGAGGCATCACAACGGTCCGGCGCCAATTGGCACAAACACATCTGCCGAACCAGCGACCAGTTACAGAAATCCTCCGGAGAGCCCCATGCAAGCCATCGAGTTCGAGGCCAAGATCGAAGGCCAATCCATCCCCCTCCCGGCGACGGCCGGCCTTCCAGCCGGGAAGGCCGTACGGGTCGTGCTCCTGTTCGACCCTGAGATGGCCCCACAGCCTGATGAGTCCGCGGAAGGTCCGATCGCACGCCTGATGCGAGAACCGCTTGTCGTTCCCGGATTCAAGCCATGCTCGAGGGATGAGGTCCATGAGCGCTGAGGTCTTCGTCGACACCAACATCTGGCTCTATGCCTTCATCAAGAATCCGGGTGGGAAATAGGGGACGTACCACCATTTTGATGCCGCATGCACGCCCGCAGCGGGCCGGCCCTCGGGCCGATTAGCGTCCTGGCTCGCTCCGGGGGCGGCGCTCCCTCGAATCCGTCCCCGGTCTCGGGCTCGCATGCTGGACTGGGAGCGAGCCCGCGGGCTTGGCACGATTTCCGTGCTCACCCGCGCAGCCACCATTTCCGGATAGAGGTGTTGATCATGCCGACATACGAGACCGATGTTGTTGCTTGGGCGAAGGAGCAGGCCGAACTTCTTCGTTCTGGCCGGTTTGACCTCTTGGATATCGAGCATATCGCCGAGGAGATCGAGGACGTGGGTAAGAGTGAACAACGGGAATTGGCCAATCGAATGGCACTGTTGCTTGCCCACTTGCTCAAATGGCAGTTTCAACCTAGCCGTCAGACGGCAAGCTGGCAGCGGACCATCCATGAGCAAAGAAACGGCATAAAGAGACGTTTGAAAAAGAGCCCTGGATTACAGCCGGTTCTCACGGACGCCGACTGGCAAGCCGAGATTTGGGCTGATGCCGTTGCCCTGGCGGCCAGCGAGACAGGTTTGGCCGATTTTCCAGAAGCCTGTGAGTGGTCGATACCCGACGAAGTGTTGCTTGATGGCTGGCTACCCACCAGTCGGTAGCGGAGCGGGTCAAGGGACCTGGCGACTGGCCGCTTTGCTCGTCTCGAGCTGCTCTACGATGGCAGCCCAGACGAGGCCGATGGCCTCCTGAAGTGGCTCCGCCGCGAAGACCTCTTCTACCACGTCGCCGTCGCCATCATCGCTCTGCCGGAGGCTTGATCGACTCCGCTAAACGGTGCCCGGGACCGGCACAAGCTGTCCCCAAGAACGTTCGATGCTGCTGTTCGGCGGGACCAAGAAACGCCAGCAGCGCGACATCGATCTGGCCAAGGCGTACTGGCAAGATTACAAGCAACGTAAGCACACAGGCTGACCCATGCCCCTGACGAAAGCCTTCAACCACACCATCAAGGCCCGCGTGCAGACCGACCCGGCATTCCGCATCGCCTTGCTGGAAGAGGCCCTCGACGCCCTCGTGAACAACGACCTGGAGACCGGCAAGCTGCTCCTGCGGGACTATGTCAACGCCACCGTCGGCTTCGAGGCGCTCGGCGCACAACTACAGAAGAGCCCCAAGAGCCTGATGCGGATGCTAAGCGTTGATGGCAACCCGCGCGTGGACAACCTGTTCGCTGTGGTCTCCCAACTCAAGGCCCACGAAGGCGTATCCTTCAGCGTCCATGCCTCCGCTGGACAGCAGTAACAAGAAATCCTCCGTAACCACAAGGAATCGTATGCCGAAGGAGCATCGAAGCGTCGATCGCCGCCCAGCCCAGGCGGAAGACGCTATTCTTGCGCACGATGTCCGCCAAGTAATCGATCTCATTGGCATCATCGACCGCGCCCGCGCGGCGCTCCTCGCCCACGCCTGCGGCGACCGGTTCGGCGCGCCGCTGGAATTCATCAGGGGACCAAGCGTTCGCACCTGCCCGGTTCAGCTCGGGAATTGGACCGACGACACGCACATGTCGCTGTATCTGGGCGAGGCGATCCTGGAGCACGGCGCAGGGCCGCTTCGGATCGAACGCTTCGCGGATGCGCTCGGCGCGGCCTTCGTGCGCTGGATGCACGACCCGCTAACGCCTTCGACGGCGCCGGGCAACACCTGTCTCGCCGGGGCCGCCAATTTCGAGCGCGATCGCGATTGGCGCACGAGCGGCATCGCGTCGTCCGATGGCTGCGGGGCCGTGATGCGAATCGTGCCGCTGGCGCTCGCCTTTCGCGGGGAAGAGCTGCTCGAGGCGGCGCGCGTCTCGGCGCGGATCACGCACGCGCACCCGAATGCCGAAGAGGCGGCAATGGCCGGGGCCTGGCTGGTCCAGCGGATCCTCGAAACCGGCCGGTGGGGAGCGGGTCTAGTCGAGGAGGCGATCCGCGGACTCGACGGGCCTTGGAGCTGCGGCGGCAGCGTCGCCGAGGGCCTGCGCGCGGCCTTGGCT